>JAISQK010000307.1 GCA_031274255.1 Planctomycetaceae bacterium
GAGGCGGTCGCTTTCATATAGAAAATCATTCCAACATGAAGCCGAAGGCCATCCGGGATGCAACGTCCGCACGTTGCCCGTCCCGAGAACCAAACCCGCTCCTGTTAGTCGCTGGAGTCAATAGACGGAAAAAAGTTACCACTGGAAGCCGAAGGCAGCTGCGATGGAACAGCATGTTCCCCGCTCCGAAAGCCGTGAACCCGTTCGCGTTGCTCACTGGAATCGGTGAGCGGAACAACGTGAAGCGGATAAGAGGAGGCCGAAGGCATACGTTTTTCCGCCGATGGATACAAGCGACCAACGGAAGCGGGTCATTGTTTCGGGACGGTAGTCCCATCCGGGATCCAACGCCCTCGCGTTGGCGCCGGGGCTTCCCGGCTGCTTTTCGTGAATAACAACGGATAGCAGTCTCCCGGACTTGGTGTTTCTGTATAACGGGTGCCGATAACTGTTTTTTCCTCCTGATCACGTTGTTCCGTCTCGACGTAACGATCCGATGTCCATGTCCACGGTAACCGGACATTAATGACCGTGTAGAGGAATGGAATGGTCGGGTCCTGTTCCAGCTTCTTCATTTCCGTCCCGTCGTAAGAATTGAACCGGATTCCAAGTTCCTTGATTTCGCTGCCGTCAGGATGCGGATAATATCCGAACGGCACGTTGTAACACGGCACAAGCGGAATCTCTGCGAGATACGTTCCTTTGAGTGCGTCGAGCGTTTCCGGCAGTTCGCCATGTTCCTGATACCAGCCGTAAAGGGCAATCTTCAAAAGCGAAATCCGGCGGACGATTTCACTCTCCATCTCAAAAACAGGGTTTAACATCCGGGCCAATTTGTCTTCCTGATAATACACGTGCTCAAGAGGTTCCGTGGTTTTATAGGGATCGTAAAACCCGTACCGGTGATCCCGATACTGCGACAGGAGCGACTCATAACTTCCGACATCATGATAAATGCAGTTTTCCATTTGTCCGGCCATTTGCGAAGCCACCTGAAAATTCCGCTCCAAACGGCGAAGCGTCCGTGTTTTTTCCCAGGGCGTCAGCACGCGGTACCAAAGCGGTGTTCGGACCGGTATTTCCATTCCGGTAGAACCCTCCATCAGATCATTCCTTGTCAGGTAATGCTGATAGTAATAAATCCACCGCACTTTGTCCGGCAGCGTGGCACGTTCCTTCGGAATGGATTCGAGGAAGGCGATCGCTTGTCTGCATGCCGCGCCGGTTCCCTCTGTCATGGCGTATCCGGTGACATGGTTGTACATGGTTTTGTTCCAATGCGGTTCAACGAAAACCGGAACAAGACACATCACCGCCGGACGCCGCATACTGAATTGTTCCTCTTTCCAGGATTGTTTCAGCGATTCGAGGGGGTTCGTCTCCTTTTTTGAGGAAGAACTCCAATTCCACACCACTTGGTAGGACCTTTTTGTGTTCTTGCTGAGGGACATGAAATCCGGCGGACCGAAATCGTCGTCATACAGAAATCCCCGGCTGTAACCGAGAGAAATGGCGGGAACGGAATAGACCCGGACAAGCGGAACCGCCGCGAGAACCATCAGTGACGGGACAAGGAGCGGAATCAGGAGCCGTTTCCGGCATTGGCGGAGCGGCCGCTCTTTGAGCCAGTCGGCGGCATGAAGCCGTGACGCGAGAAAACAGCCGATCAAGACCGGCAGAACGGTCCAGACAGGGGAGAACTGAAAAAAATGCCAGGTCAGTATTGTCCAGAGACCAAACGGAATCAGCGTCATCCCCGTCATGACAACGGCAACGACCGGGCTGCGGAGGAGCTGCGAAAGAAGCAGTCCGAAACTGAAGGGGCCGAAGTACAAAAGGAGCAGACTCAGAACCTTATACCGGCCGAAAATCTCCGGAGTGTGTCCGGTCTGGATCAGGAGACTCCCAAACCAGGCAAGGAGTATCCCCGTCACGCCGTACGGCACGGCGAAAACCAGTATCCGGCTCCACCAGATTTTGGCGGGGGAAATTCCTTTGTGGAGCAGCATGTTTGTCGCGTCGCTTTTCCGGTCGGCTCCGAAGACATCACCGCAATAGACAACCATCGCGAAAATTCCGAAGCCGAGGATCAACATGCCGGTGAAGTCGGTGAAGAGATAATTGCTTTTTCCGATGAAATCGCGGAAATGGCTCATCAGCCAGCCGAACACCGCCAGCCCGGAACACGTTCCGAACAGAAGCATCCGCCAGGACTGTTTTACGGTATGCCAGAAGAGCCAGCGGTATTCGCCCCGTTTCGGCAGGATGGCTTTCCTCGTGTCCCAGCGGATTTCGGTTTGGACCGGATGACAGGACGGGACGGTCGTCCGTTCCCGAATCCACGATCGTGCGTGAAAGAGTCCCCAAAGACCGACCGGCAGCGCAAGCCCCAGCCGGAACGGCATGGCGGAGGCATAAGCCGCTGCGATTCCCGTACTCCCTCCGTCGGTCAGGAGGTTGTGATGAAAAACCGTCACAAGATAGGCTCCCAGCGACGCGCTGGCGAATGTCATCAGAAGCGAATGCAACTGTCTCCGGCATCGCGGCGACCAGAAGACGCTCCAGCAGAGTGCCTCCATCACACCGGTGCCGTAAACTCCGAAAACCGCGGAAGGTTCGTCCCCCGAACCGGTGAAAGGGATCCAGATCAGCGAACACGCGGCGGTACAAAGTCCTAAAACGAGCGTGCTTGCCAGCAGCCAGGCGAGTTTTCCCGAAAGCAGCACCGTACCGGAAACCGGCAGCCCCCGCAGGAAAGGATACGTCCGCTCCTCGTGTTCGCTGACGAACAGGACGGCTCCGGCTCCCGCGGCATAAAGCGACGTGATGAACACCGCCGCCGAAAAATACGAGGTCCAGGCGTTCCGGGTCAGCATCGTCATCATGCACATCGACAGTTGTATCAAGAGGGAAAAAAGGAGAAGCGCCGCAACCAATATCCGCTGCTGACGATACTCTTTCCAGAAGAGTGCGATCCATTGTTTGTTCATTGTCGGGTTCCTGTTAGTGGTGAATTTTTTTCTGTAAACCGTTGCCGGGCCGCGACGCCGCGGCGGGCGCCAACGTAGCACGTTGGATCGCACTTGCCTCATCGTCACTACGTTCCATTCGGCTTCCGATGGACAATCTTTTCCAGCTACATTCCTTTTTGTTCCGCTCGCGGATTCCAGCGAGCAACGCGAGCGGGGCATTGAGGCCGACCGCACCAAAGGTGCTGGGAGGCAAACCGCCCGCCGGGGCTTCCCGGCCCCCCCAATTGCCGATTTCCGCCCCAAAAATCCATTTTGGTGTTCACCATCAGCCTTTTGGTGCTCACCATTAACCCGTTGGTGATCATCATTAACCTTTTGGTGCTCACCATTAACCCGTTGGTGACCACCATTAACCCGTTGGTGATCATCATTGACTCGTTGGTGCTCACCATTAACCCGTTGGTGATCATCATTGACCTTTTGGTGCTCATCATTAACCCATTGGTGATCACCATTAATCTTTTGGTGATCACCATTTTGCTCTGTTTGGGCGGAAAAAGACCGCGATTTCCCTAAAATCAGCATAAATCCTCCTATTCCAAGCCCGAAATCCGTCGCGAGCCGCGGCGGGCGGCAGCGTGGCACGCTGCACCGCACTTGCTCCCGGCCTCTTCGAGGCGGTCGCTTTCTGACAGAAAAATCTTTCCACTGGAAGCCGAAGGCAAGCCGGGATGCAACGTCCGCACGTTGCCCGCTCCGAAAGCCACGGACCCGCTCCCGATGGTCGCTGGAATCTGCGAGCGGAACAACGTGAAGCGGACAATAGGAAGCTGAAGGCCACCGCCCGTCGCGGCTCGCGACCGTGCCACGCTGCCGGTTCGCTCTCAGTTGGAAAGATTATTCCTCGGAGGCCGACCGCGCAGCCGGGAGGCTATTGCCCGCCGGGGCTTCCCGGCTGCGGTGAAGCGGCACGCTTCCGGATTTGTTCCAAGTCAAGGGCAAACCGGTAATAATCCTCCTTGTCGGGATTCGTGAAATAAAATCTCTCGTAGGCATTGTAATCCCAAGCCGTTTCCAAATCCGGTATCAAAAAGGGAACTTTCCGGGAAATAAAACGAACCAATCGGGAATGACGCCGGAGCTGCTGTTTCCTCCGTACCAGAATTTCCTCGACAGAATCTTTCTCAAGAACGCCGCTTTGGATTTTCCGCTCCAGTTGGGTGACCGCTTCCGACTCAATCTGAAACACATAATTAAGTCGCCGCATCACACGGTACTTTTCCCAGAAAAACAGGATCCGCATCGAAATCGGTACTTCCTGCATCCCGCCGGCATTGAACTCTCGTCTCTCCAGATCAGGAATCAGCCAATGCTCCTCAATCTCATAATTCGGCGGCGGCAGACGAAAACCTCTCATCGTGTCATTGATCGTATAAACGTGATTTCGGACATCAATTTCGAGAGCCGTATAATTGCGGGCAAGGATTTCCGAAAGCGTCGCCCGCCGCGACGGAATGAGTTCAAGGAACGCCGCCGCCTCGCGGAGCGATTCCTCGGAAAAGCGAGGCTTCCTGTATATGATGCTTCTGTAAATATGATATTCCGTAAACAGGGAGATGTTGTAATGGGTCGCAAATTGCGGGTCTTTCAGCAAATCCTGAAGCGTCAGCCAGGCGGTCTTCATCGACTCGATATTATCGCTGCCGCTGTTCTCCTCAATGACGCGGAGCAGTTCCGCGACGGTCCTGTCATTTCTTTCGGTCGTTTCGGGGCCGGCTTTTTCAATGACAGACACCGGAAGCGCGAATCCCTTGTCGATTACGGGAACGGAATAGACCCGGACAAGAGGAATCGCCGTCAGCACCACGGCCCCGGTCGCCAAAACCGGACTCATCGCCCGAAGATACGCCCGGAATGTGTTGCGTCCGCGCAGCCAGTCCGGCATCCGCCGCCATGTGGCGTACAGCATCATCAGTTCCAGCGGAAGTGCCGTCCAGAGAAGCGAAAGATTCAGATAAACCATGACCGTGGACATCCAACAAAGGAACAGGAGTGCCGCCCCGAACGTTCCGAACGCGGAAAGCACCACACTTTTGGAAAGGAGCGAAACAAGCTGTCCGATACAAAACACCGCCGAATAGGCAAGAAAGAAATAGAGAATCCCCAAAAACAGATGCCAAAAAACGATGAGATCAGAGGGATGATAAAGAAAGATCCTGCTGTTTGGGTTGAAAAACAGAAAGAAAACCGCACAGGTCGCAAGGACCGCCGCCGGAAACCAGAAATAGACCGCTCCGAACGGCAGAATCCGGCTCCACCAGATTTTTCCCGGTGAGATGCCGCGGTAGCAAAGCATCTGCCGTCCGTTGTTTTTTTGGTCCGCCCAAAAGACGCTTCCGCAAAAAAGAAACGGCATCGTGTAACAAAGAATCCCCAGAATCGACACCGTGATTTTGAAGAAACGGGAATCGGAAAAGTGGAATACCTCTCTTCCGGCAGGGATGTTGTTGAGCGCGGTCCCCAATCCGAAAAAATAAACCAGCAGTCCGAGTCCGAACGCGGACAGGAGCATGACGCGGGACTGACGGAATGTCTGCCAGAAGAGCCAGCGCATTTCCCCGCTCGGCGGTGTCGTCAGCAGCCGGATCTTTTCCGCTTTCGTGATCGGTTCAATCTCGCGGAATGCCGGAGCGTTCTCTTTTCGGGTGATCCATTTCCACGCGTCCCAAAATCCGATTCCGCCGGTCACAAGAATCACCAGCCCGTGAGAAAACGTGAAAAAAACCGTATGCTCCACCTCTGTGAGAATATGAAGATGACGGTCAATCCAACTCCCGAAAAAGATGGACAGAATCAATGTCGTGATCAGACTCCCCGCCGTCAGCAGAAAGGAATACATCTGCGACCGGATACGTGTCGACCAGAAGAGTCCCCAACAGAAGGCTTCCGCAGAAACGACGGCAAAAATCAGACAGCCGTCGGCGATCTGATTCAACTCGTCCGTACGATTGATATCCGTATTTGTAAGATGGGAGAAATAACGTAAAAACTCAGAGGGGGTCACGATGACGTAACTGACCAGCGAAAGCGTCCCGAGACAGAATGCGATCCACAAGGTACTGCCGAAGACCCAGCCGAGCTTGCTCAACACGATCTTTTCCGGTGTGATCGGCAGTCTCCGCAAAAACGTGTAGGTCCGCTCTTCCTTTTCGTTGGAAAAAATGAGGGACGTTGACGCCATGAGATAGAGAAGGGTGATCACGACACTGGTCAGAACAAACATTTCTCCCTCTATGTGAACCTGATTCGGCTCAAAAACCGAGTAAAGTCCTGTCAGAACATGGAGAATCAACGAGAGGAAAAAGAGGCCCAGCCAGAGTAGATACTGCTGCCGGAACTCTTTCCAGAGTAATGCACGGAAAGGTTTGAAGGTCATTGTTTCACTCCTTGATGTTACGGGGTAATCGGATACGGTCGGGTTGTTCTATTTGTCTTTTTCGGCGGGGAGCGGCGGACAATCCTTGCCCATGTAGGCAATGAAAATTTCCTCAAGGCTCGGCGTTCGGATCTCAAAACGCGTGATATTTTGGTCCGATTGCAGCATGTTTTGCGCCGCGGGATTCAGGTAACGTCCGAGGATCTGCACCTCGCGTCCGTTGACCCGTTCCTCAATGACACTTTTGAACGGCACGGTCAACTTGGCTCTGTTTTCCGCATCCGTCAGCGTCACGGTGACGAGATTCGTTGTGGATTTCAGCACTTCAAGCGGCTCGACCACAACGACCTTGCTCTTCTTCATGATCGCCACGGTGTCGGCCACTCGCTCCACTTCTCCAAGCTGATGACTCGAAAGAAAGACGCTTTTTCCCGCCGCCGCGCGATCCACCATGCTTTCGAGAAATTCCCGCCGCACCATCGCGTCAAGACCGGAGGTCGGTTCGTCGAGAATCAACAGTTCAGGATCGTGAGCCAGTGCCAGTGCAAGCGACACTTTGGCACGCATTCCTTTGGAGAGCGACTTGATTTTCGCTCCCGGCGGCAGTTCATACTGTTCGACTTGCCTGCAATATTCCTGCCAGAAACCGTTGGGATAAAACGCGGCGGTGAACTGTCCGATTTCCGCGACGCTCATCCAGTCATAAAGCACCGGCTGCTCCGGGACGTAACCGACCTTCTTGCGGATGATCAGATCGTCTTTTCCGCTGTCATACCCCAGCACCGCGGCACGTCCCATGTCCGCGTCGGTCAGCCCCAGCAAAATGCGGATGGTCGTTGTTTTTCCCGCTCCGTTTTCTCCCAGCAAAGCGAAAACGGTTCCCGGAGCCACTTCATAGGAAACATTATCCAGGGCAACATTGCGGCCGAACCGCTTTGAGACCCGTTCCAGTTCTAAAATATTCTTCATGGTGATTTTTTCCTGATACTTGGTTATTATGGATTGTTACATTCAGGCGGTTCCGAGGGAAGCAAGCAGACTTCCGACAATTTCGCGGATTTCCGCGGATTCCAGACGGCTCCGCACCGCATCGTTGAAGACGCGGCGGAACCGTTCCTGAAAAATGCTCTTCCGCTCGGCGAGACATTGCGAACGGGCGTCATTGGTGACGACAAGTCCCATTCCCCGCTGAGCGGAAACGACGGTCTCTTCCTGAAGAACCCGATACGCCCGGACAACGGTGTTCGGATTGACGGCGAGGAGTTTCGACATTTCCCGAACCGAAGGAATCATCTCTCCCGCCTGAACCGCTCCGGCGGCAACGGCAAACTTCACCTGCTGCACCACCTGTTCATAGAGGGGTTGCGGGGAATTCAAATCAATTTCGATAAACATGGCTTCTTCTTTCTTCCTGTCAACAGAGTGATCCTGCCTGAAATGGGGTGAGGACCATCATTTCGACTTTTTTTGGGGGAAGTGTTACTGTGTATTATTGATGTAGTACAGTGTAACAAAAGAAATTTCCCTTGTCAACAGCTTTTCAAAAATTTTACCCGCCGGACAAGAGAAAGACGCAGAGAGAAACTCAGGCAGGCTGATGTGGGAACGCTCCCTTTCAGAAAAAATTCCCGAAAAAGTGACAATTCCGCTTGACTTTTGGAATTGCGGTATATAAAATACAGTCATCAGGTTGATTTGTGTCAATCCGTGTTAAATTTTCGTGAAACGTTTCCGAAAAGAATCAAACCATTTTTCCAAATTCAGGAGAAAAACCATGCAAAACTTCACTTTGTGTCCGAAATGTCAAAATGGGGGGGGGGGGTAGTCTGTACGGCATCCCGCATCGTAGAAGCCAATGTTGCAAATGCCAATGCTGTCGATGCGAAAAGTGCTGCAAACACTGCTCAAAATTCTTTTGTCCGTTCCGAATCCACTACCCCATCGGGGTTTACTGTCCGACCCGCTTTTACTCTTGTCGAGCTTCTTGTCGTGATTGCAATCATCGGGATTTTGATTGCTCTTCTTTTGCCCGCCGTTCAGGCCGCCCGCGAAGC
>JAISQK010000328.1 GCA_031274255.1 Planctomycetaceae bacterium
TGGGGGACCGCCATCATTGAGGAAATGCAGCCGCTCGAAGATGAAATTGTTCTTGTCGGCAAACGGGGATTAAGCGGTTTTTCCAACACCAACCTGCAGGCCCTGCTGGAAGCCAACGGTATCCGTAATCTTTTTGTCTGCGGTTTTCTGACGAATCTGTGTGTCCAGACAACGGCAATTTCCGCTTATGACAACGGTTACCGCACACGGATTATTGCAGATGCCTGTGCGTCCGGTTCGCCGCAAATCCAGCAATATGTGGAAGAAACGATCTGTCCGGTGCTCGGCGGATTGGTCAAATCGGACGATGTCCCGTTGCTGTTTTGATTCCATGTTTTGATTTTATTTTCCTCCCAGCCCCGGCATGATCCGATTTTTCCATGAAACAGCAGATTCCCGCGAAATCACGAGCGATGTTTGAGTCCAGTTTGGAGCTGAAATGTCTGTTTTTTTTCGGGATCGCGCTGTCGATGGTCATCACGATGAGTTTCTGGCTCTACTGGTGTGTCACGGAGACCCTGGTCTCCAACCAGAACCTGCTGACGGCGGAATCGCTGGGACGGCAGTATCTCATGTTTGAACATGTGAAGCAGTTTACCAAAGAACAGCATTCTTTACCTCCGGGAGCAATGGTTTTGCCGAAACCGCCTTCGGAAATCACCGTTCCGTTATCGCCGTCGGTGTCTCCGCCGCCCGTCTCTGTCCCGGAACCTGTCGTCATTCCGCCGCAAGTGAAACAGGACGAAGATTTTCAGGATTCGCTTGGCGAAATCATGGGAGAAAAACTCGCCGGTCAGAAAGGTCCGCCGATCACGGTCATCAGGTCGCCTTTGTTTGCTTCGGAAATTCCGGAACAAAAGTCGCCGCGAAACGCCGAGGAAGAAGCACTCCTCAAACGGTTTGAGCGTCAGCCGCCGCCGGAATCCCATGAAAAGCCGTACTATGAAATTCAGACGGACATGGAGGGACAGTATCATTATTACAAACCGTTTTGGGCACAGAATCACTGTTTGAGCTGCCATAACATTAATTCCTCCGACATGTTAACCCCCGGCGACCTGATCGGAATCATCCACATCACCATCTCCGACCCGCCGGCCAAAAAAGCGATCAGTGACTATTGGGCATGGCTTCTTGTGGCGGCCATCGTCACGGCGGTGCTTTCGATGCTCGCGTTTTACGTCGTGATCCGCTGGATCATCATCAAGCCGCTCCGCCATCTCCGTGATGTGAGTGAGGCGATCAGCCGGGGAGAAACGACGCAACGGGCCGACCTTCACACCGGCGACGAATTTGAAGGACTTGCTCTGGCGTTCAACAGGACACTGCGGCAGATTCTCAATACGCAGGAGAAACTTCGCGGCGTCAACAAGGAGTTGGATCAAAGGGTCGAGCAGCTGGCCAATACGAATATGCAGCTCTACGAAATGAACCGTGTCAAAAGCGATTTCATGGCGACAATGAGCCATGAACTTCGCACACCGCTTAACAGTATTCTCGGTTTCAGCGATGTCCTCGGGGCGATTTCCTCACTGGATGAAAAGCAGAAACGATATGTCGAAAACATCAACAAGTCGGGAAAATCGCTGCTGAACATGATCAATGATATCCTTGATATGGCGAAAATCGAGTCGGGACAAATCACCATTCAACTTCAGGATTTCAGTATCGGACACATTGTCGCCGTCCAGTGCGACATGGCCAAACCGCTCGTTGACAAGAAAAACATCAGTCTGGAATACGATTTGCCGGACGGTCTGCCGCTGATGCACCAGGACCCGTCACGGCTGCAGCAGATTCTCAACAATCTTCTTTCCAACGCAATCAAATTCACTCCCGAAGCAGGCCGGATTAAGGTGCAAATCCGGCGTTTGCCGCCCGGTTCTCCGAAATCTTACCTGCTCGCCGCGACCGGACCGGTGCTGGAAATGAAAGTGATCGACAATGGCGTCGGAATCACGGAAGAAGATCAGCAGATTATCTTTGAGAAGTTCCGTCAGGGGAAAAGTTCCACACCGGAAGGGGATACCATGAAACGCGAGCATTCCGGTTCCGGACTGGGACTTTCCATTGTGAAAGAACTTTGCCGTCTCATGGAAGGCTCCGTGACGGTGGAGAGTCAGTTCGGACTCGGAAGCACTTTCACGGTTCTGCTGCCGTGGATTCTGGAGCCGCAAACGCGGATTGAGTCGGAAATGATGCTGGAGCTGCAGCAGTTTTCCAAGACGAAACCGCATCGCCTTCCTGACAGTCTGTGAACACAACAACCGGAAATTTCGCCTGCCGTATTGCTTTGAAACCGTGATCGCTTTATGATAGGGACATCATTTGTTTCCAATAGACAAAACCGCATCAAAAATCACCGGTAAAATCAATGAAAAAGGAGTCCAAAATGTATCTGCTTGGGTATGACATCGGGAGTTCTTCCGTCAAGGCGAGTCTCGTCCACGTGCAAACCAGTGAAACGGTGAGTGAGTTTTATCCGAAAAAGGAGATGGAAATCAAGAGTCTCCGGCAAGGGTGGGCGGAACAAAATCCGAATCGCTGGTGGGAAAATCTGAAATCGGCGACGCAGGCGGTTCTTGCACGTTCGCAGGCGAAGCCGGAAGAAATCAAGGCCGTCGGAATTGCGTATCAGATGCACGGACTTGTCCTGGTTGACCGGAATCAAGAGATTCTCCGCGACGCCATCATCTGGTGCGACAGCCGCGCGGTGCCGTATGGGGAAAAAGCGTTTGAACGTCTCGGCGGGGAGCGGTGTTTACTGCATCTGCTGAATTCGCCGGGGAATTTCACACTCTCGAAACTTGCCTGGGTTAAGGAGAATGAGCCGGAAATTTACGCGAAAATCCGTTACTATATGCTTCCCGGTGATTACATCGCCATGCGGCTTACCGGCGACGCCCGGACGACGGTGTCGGGGTTGTCGGAAGGAATCGCCTGGGATTTCACGGCCGGTTCTCCCGCGGCGTTCCTGTTGGACTACTTCGGATTTGACGCCGCGATGATTCCTGATCTGGTGCCGACATTCGGTGTTCAGGGACACGTCACCGCGGACATTGCGAAAGAACTGGGCCTTGCCGCCGGAACGCCGGTGACATATCGTGCGGGAGATCAGCCGAACAACGCCCTGTCGCTGAATGTGCTGAATCCCGGTGAAGTGGCCGCGACGGCCGGAACCTCCGGCGTGGTTTACGGCGTGAACGGCGATGTCAAATATGATCCGCAGTCCCGTGTCAACTCGTTTGCCCACGTCAATCACAGTGCCGGTCAGACACGAATCGGCGTTTTGCTCTGTATCAACGGAACGGCGTGTCTCAACACATGGATCAAAAACAATGTTGCCCCGGAAGGGAGTCATTACGCGGAAATGAACGGGCTGGCGGCGGACATTCCGGTCGGCAGCGAAGGGATCAGTATGATTCCGTTCGGCAACGGCAGTGAACGGATGCTGTGCAATCAGGAGCCGAACTGTTCCATTCACGGTATCAACTTCAATCATCATCAAAAGGCTCATCTCATCCGTGCCGCCCATGAAGGAATCGCGTTTTCCTTCAAATACGGCATGGACATTATGAATCGGATGGGACTGGAACTGAAAACAATCCGTGCCGGTCAAGCGAATCTTTTCCTGAGTCCGATTTTCCGTCAGACGCTTTCCGATGTCACCGGAGCGGTGATTGAACTTTATAATACGGACGGTTCCGTCGGTGCCGCGCGAGGAGCGGGAATCGGTGCCGGAATCTTTAAGGACGAACAGGAAGCGTTCCTGACGCTGAAAAAAGAGGAGATCGTGACGCCAAAACCGGAAAACGCCGCCGCTGTCACGGATGCGTATGAACGGTGGTTAAACCGGCTCAAAGGATAAATCTCAACTTTTGCAAAAAGTCGCGAGCCGCGACGGCAGCATGCTGCCACTTGGCAATCGGGAATTGGGGGGCTGCAATCCTGATTTGAGGAGTAATATTTGCCTCCGGCGGGCAACGCGAGGGCGTTGCATCCCGGATGGGACTACCGTCCCGAAAGCCACGAACTCGCTCCCGATGGTCGCTGGTATCCACTGGCGGAACAACGTTTCCAACCGCAAGTGGATGAAAAGATGCTCCATTGGAAGCGAACCGAACGTAGTGAGTGTGAGCCTACCGCCCGCCGCGGCGTCGCGGCCCGCCGGAGGCAAAATCCCCCCGTCAATTCCCGATTTCCGCCCTAAAATTCCCTTCGGACACGTGTCTTTAGTTCCCGGATTCGTGGCCGGGAAGCCCCGGCGGGCGTGCTGCGTGGCCTTTTTTATTTCTCATGACTCTTCCGAACTTCACGCGGAAATGATTTGACTTTGTGAAAAAAACTGGTATAATCGACTCACTGTCTGTGTTCTCAGCATTATCCAGCTTCACTATTCATCATCACTTTAAACCATTTCCATGTCTAATCCTGATTCCAGTAACAAAAAAACGCCTTCCCCTTTCGGTTCCAGTCAGAATAACGAATCTCCCGGTCTGCGACGCTCCGGAACGCCGACATTTTTTCTGATTTTGCTGCTTGCCACAATCGGGGTTTTTTTGTATTACTCCTCAACACCGACCGAAAAGACGCGAATCACCTGGGGAGACTTCAAAAAACAGCTCGACAATGACAATATTTTGAAATTCAATGTTCAGGGAATGGCCGGAACCGGAGAATTTCGTAAAATCCCGGAAGTCGAAGAAATCACCTCTGTCGGCGAAAAAAAACTGACAAAAGTGGAAAAATCTTTCAGTGTCGATATTCCTGAATTTGCGTTTCATGACGGAAGTGCCGAGAAACAGCTTCAGGAAAAACTCGGCGGTCACTATAGCGCCAAGCCGATTCAGGACAATAGCGTCTGGATCATGTTCATTTATCTGGGCGTCATGGTTGGAATTGTCATTTTTGTCTGGATGATGATGCGCCGGGCACAGGAACGGATGATGGGAGGCGTCAACCCCGGTTTCCATCGGAGCCCCGCCAAACGGTATCATGATTCAGGAAAACGGACCACTTTTGAGGATGTCGCCGGTCTCGGCGGAGTCAAAAAGGAACTGGAAGAGATTGTTGATTATCTCAAAAATCCGGAAAAGTTCATTCGGATGGGGGCGCAGGTTCCCAAAGGAACGCTCCTCATCGGTTCGCCCGGTACCGGAAAGACGCTCCTGGCCCGCGCGATCGCCGGTGAAGCAAATGTGCCGTTCTTTTCCATTAATGGGTCGGAATTTATTCAGCTTTACGTCGGTGTCGGAGCAAGCCGGGTCCGGGACATGTTTGCCACGGCCAAAGAAAATTCTCCGGCGATTCTGTTCATTGACGAAATTGACGCCGTCGGCAGGCAGCGGGGTTCAGGACTCGGCGGCGGTCACGATGAACGGGAGCAGACGCTCAACCAAATTCTCAGCGAAATGGATGGTTTTCAGCAGAATGAAATGGTCATGGTGCTGGCCGCAACAAACCGGCCGGACATCCTTGACCCCGCTCTTTTGCGGCCGGGACGCTTCGACCGTCACATCACCGTTGACCGTCCGTCACTGAAAGGCCGCATCGAAATGTTCAAGGTGCATTCCAAAAATGTGCCGGTTGCGGAAGATGTCGATTTTGAGAAGCTCGCCAAGTCCACCGTCGGCTACACCGGAGCGGATATCCGCAACATGATCAATGAAGCGACGCTCTGGGCAACACGTCACGACAAAACCCAAGTCGATAACAGTGATTTTGAATACGCTCACGTGAAAGTGGTCATGGGACTCAAACGTGAGGAAAATCTTACCCCGGAAGAAAAAAGGCGGACAGCCTATCACGAAGCGGGACATACGATCATCGGATGGTTTGAGCCGGTCAATTCCCGTGTTCACAAAGTGTCAATCATTCCGCGGGGACGCGCTCTTGGTGCCACAATGGTCATGCCGGATGAAGATCAGCTCAGTATCGCCGAAACCCAGCTTCATGCGGAAATCGCGTTTCTTATGGGAGGGCGTGTCGCGGAAAAACTGATTTACGACGAATATTCCGCCGGAGCCGAAAACGATCTGAAACGTGCCACACAGATGGCCAAACGTATGGTCATTCACTGGGGAATGAGTGAAAAACTCGGACCGGTCGCATTCCGCAACGGAGAGTCGCATCCGTTTCTGGGACGGGAAATCGCGGAAAACCGGGAATACAGCGAGCAGACGGCTCAACTGATCGACACGGAAATGTTCCGAATCCTTCGGGAGTCGGAAACGCAGGCACGCCGTTTGATTCAGGAAAAACGCGACCTGTTTGAGGTACTGGCGAAACGTCTGGAACAGGAGGAAGAACTTGAGGAGGTTCAATTGGAGGAAATTCTCGGTCCGTCGCCATACAAAAAACCGCAATGGGAGGAACAATGAACCTTGACGAACAGGAATTTGCAGAGCGGAATTTTGAAGAATTGCTGAGACGGGGAGTGTGTCTTGTTGTCGAAGGGGAGTATCAGGAAGCGATCCGGTATTTCGACAAGGTGCTGGAAATAGAACCTCTTTGCAGTACCGCCTATGCCCAGCGAGCCTACTCCAAATTGCGGCTGGAACGGTATGAAGAAGCTCTTGAGGACGTGGAACAGGCCATCGAAATTGACGCGGAAGACGAACAGTCGTACATCACACAGGCCGGTGCGCTTTGGGAAAGGAAACGATATGAGGAGGCGTTTGCCGCAGTGGAACATGCGTTGGAAATACAGCCGGACGATTCCCGCGGACTGTCGGTGCTGGCGCATTTCTGTTCGGAAACGGGTCAGGAAGAGCGTGCCATTGAAGCTCTCAAGCGGATTTCGGAACAGGAACCGGATGATTGGCAAATCCTTTTTCGGCTGGGAAATACCAGGTTACGGGCGGGACAAGCGGAAAAATCTCTTGAGGATTACAACAAGGGACTGGAACTTGAGCCGGGTGAATTCAGGCTGTACGGACAAAGAGCCGAGGCTTATGCCGCACTCGACCGTCACGAGGAAGCGATTCTTGATGCAGAAAAATCCATCCGGTTGATGAGTACTACGGGCGAAGACGGCTTCACACCGGCACCGTGGTATCGAAAAGGCCGGTCTTTGTTCGCCTTGGGACGTTATCAAGAGGCTCTTGAGGTTTTTGAGGAAATCCGTTGCCGTCTTGATGCGGAATATTTCACGTTTTATGATGAAGCAGTCACATTGTTCCGTCTGGAACGGACGGACGAGGCACGGCGGAAACTTCAGGAGGCTGCCGACATTTCCGCCAAACTTGATTTTCCTCCCGAATCTCAGCGATGGTTCAAGTATTTGCTGGAATCGTGTTCCGAAGAACAGTTGAAGAGGCTTTCCCCGCGAGAAGATGAGGCGGCCCGCCGTTGTTTCGAAATCGCCGTTTCCTTTATCGAGCGGGAAGAATACGAAGAGGCGTTACAGTGGCTGGAGAAAGTTCTCTACCACTCTCCGCTCAGAAATTCCGCCTGGCTTAACCGGTTTCAGGTTTGCAAACTGTCGGGAAAGTTTGAGGACGCCCTCAAAAGTGTGGAAATGGCCGTTTACCTTTATCCTGAAAATCCTCTGACGCACTATCATCTCGGCGGGGTGTTCATGGCGATGGAACGTTACGGGGAAGCGATTGCCGCTTACAGTCAGTCCATCGAAATCGACCCGGACGATCCCTATCTCTATTTTGTCCGTGCGGTGGCAAAGAAGTCTCTTGAAGACGATAATGGCGCCATTGAAGATGTAACGCAATGTCTGCGTCTTGATCCGGACATGTCTGACGCTCTTCTCCTCCGCGGAGACATTTATGCGATAACGGAGCATGTGCCGGAAGCGATCAACGACTTCAGCAAGATTCTCATGAATCATCCGGAAAATACGGAGGCTCTCCTGCGGCGGGCCAATGTGTACTATTGGGAGAAACGTTACGGCGATGCACAGAATGACCTGGACAAACTCCTCGAATTGGAACCGGCGTCGGCGGATGGATGGATTCTTCGCGGCCGCGTCACGCTGACCTGTGCCGGTCACAACGCTTCCGTTTCGGAACAGGCGGCGTTGTACCAAAAAGCGGCTGACGAACTGGACAAAGCGGTACAGCTTGAGCCGGAAGATTTGGAAGCTCATTTTTATCGGGGTTACGCACTCCATCACAGGAACAACCGTGAAGCAAATGAACGGGCTGTCCGTGATTTTACGTTCTGTATTGAGATCAATCCGGATTTGTTGCAGGCTTACTACTGGCGGGGCTGGTGTCATATCCAGTTGGAAAACGAACAGGCGGTGCAGGATTTCACTGCAATTCTGGAACGGGAACCGGATGACACATCGGCACTTTACGGACGCGGTATCGCTTATGCAGAGGTGCTGCGGTGCTTTTCCAAGGCCGAAACGGACTTCAGAAATGTTCTGAAGATTGTTCCCGAAGAAGCCGGAACATTGCACCAATTGGGACATGTCCTTGAATACCGGAACCGTTTTAAGGAAGCCGTTTCGTGTTACGAAGAGTCGTTGCGTTTGCAGCCGGATAACATTGAGTGGTACTGTTGCACAGGCGACATTTTCCGCAAACAACGGAAAGATGACGAAGCTCTTCGATATTTTGACGCCGGTCTCGAAAAAGATGCCTTTCAGTCGCAGGCGTATTTTTTACGGGCGGAAGTGTTCCAGAAACGGAATCAGCCGGAGAAAGCACGCGAAAGTTTTGAGTTGGCGCTCCGCTCGGAAGCCCCGGACATGCGGAGTTCTCAAGAGACCGACTGGATCAATTGTTTCAACCGCGGCAGGGCTTTTGCGGCACTCGGAAATCATGAGTCGGCCTTGCAGCGGTATGAGGAAGCGTTCCGAAAGAGTCAGAAGAAAAACCCTGTCAATTTATTTGCCTACTGGATCGCAAAGTCGCAACAGGCACTCGGACAATCGGCGGAAGCTCTTGCGAACTTCAGACTCGCGCGGGAATATTATGTGATTCATGCGGATCAGGAATACATCGACAAGTGTGACGAAGCCGTGAATGTCCTTTCCACCCCCATAAAATCATGACAGATCACACCATCACGGACAACGTATTGCCGGAACATGATTCCCCTGAATCCGCAGGGAGTCCGTATCAGGTCGTTGCAAGACGTTATCGTCCGCAAGGATTTTCCGAACTCGTGGGGCAGTCTCATGTTGCGCAGGCTCTCACCAATGCCATTCAGACCGGCCGAATCGGTCATGCGTATCTTTTCACCGGCGCACGCGGGGTCGGAAAAACGTCGTCCGCGCGAATTTTTGCGAAAGCCCTCAACTGCGAGCATGGTCCGACGGTGACCCCTTGTAATGAGTGTGAGATTTGTCAGTCTGTCAGCACAGGGGAGGATGTGGATGTCATTGAGATTGACGGTGCCAGCAATCGCGGAATTGATGAAATCCGTCAACTCCGGCAAAATGCTTCTGTCAAACCGAGCCGGGCAAGGTTTAAAATTCACATCATTGACGAAGTTCACATGCTGACCCGTGAAGCGTTCAATGCGCTGCTCAAAACACTTGAGGAACCTCCGACCCATGTGAAGTTCATCTTCTGTACGACGGAACCGTCCAAGATTCCGATTACCATTTTGTCGCGGTGTCAGCGGTTTGACTTCGCCGGAATTGACCCGCTCTCCATCAGCCGGCGGCTTGCGGAAATCGCTGACAAAGAAGGCGTCACGGCGGAGGAAGGCGTTTTTGAAACACTCGCGCGCAGAGCGTCCGGGTCAATGCGGGATGCCCAGTCGCTTCTGGAACAGCTTCTTTCGTTCGCACCGAAACATATTGCACAGACGGATGTTCATGGGATGCTCGGTACGGCGGACGATCAACGGCTGTTTCGGATTGTCCACTCCGTGCTGAACGAAAATCCCGCGGAAATTTTCACTGAACTTGACGCCGCGTCGCAGGAAGGGGTGGATTTTGGTGTCTTTGTTGAGCAGCTTATGGGGCTTTTCCGTGATTTAATGGTCTCAGCCGGCGGCGGTGACAAAAATCTCCTCATGTACTCTTCGCCGTCCCGGTATGAGGATGTCAAAAAACTTGCCCGTGATCTGGAGCTTCCGAGAATTCTTGCCTCGCTGCAAATTCTTGATCAGACCTACACGAAAATGCGTTACAGCACCCAGGGACGCATTCTTCTGGAACTTGCTCTCGGCCGGATTTGCCAGCTTCCACAGCTCAAGAGTATCGCAACACTTCTCGACCAGATTCGTTCGGGCAGTCTTGTGATTCCGGCATCACCGCCGTCGCCGGCGGCATCAGTCAATCCGGCATCGGCGAATCCGGTACCAATAAATCCGGTACCGGCAGCAAGTCAAGTTCCGGCATTCCGGTCGGCGCCGCCTCAAAAAAAAACATCTGAGTTGAACCATGTCCCGGAAAAAATAACGCCGGAACCTTTACCGCCGGCCTCGGTGATGGAACTCAGTGAAGCGGAACTCCCGCGAATCTGGAGCGAAATGGCGAATAAACTGCCGGTGATGGCGGCATCTCAAGCGACGATGGCAAAAGCGTTCCGGCTGGAACCGCCGTCAACAGTGATTGCCGTGTTTCCGTCGGATCAGTCGTTCGCGAAGTCGTACTGCGAAAATGAGGCCGCGAAAATTCAGACGAAATTGCGCGACCTGACAGGAACAACGGTTCAACTGCGGTTTGAAACCATTGAAGTGAAATCGGAGGAAAAACCGGCACCTCCCGTCAAAAACTCGATGTCCGGCCCCGTTCAGAAGATGCGGATGCTGGCTGAAATGTCGGATCATCCGCTCATCCAAAAGGCTGCGGAACTTTTCGGAGCCAATCTCAGCGACATCAAATCTGACAAGAGATAATCCATTCCAAAGTGAATGTCTGTTATTCCTGCAGGTGTCATGTATTTTTCGGCTTGTGATATGATTCAGGTTGTGTATAATAATATTGCGGAGATTTGTTGCGGATTACTGTTAATGTCATGTTAAAGGGGTATTGATCAAATGAAAAAGAGAACTTGTTTTTTGCTTATTGTTTTGATGATGAATTTTTGTTTTCCTTTCGCTCAGGGGGAGGAGTCTGTAAAACCTGAGACCGGCAAACAGATTGCCGCCAAAATGACCGTACCGAAAAGCCGGAGTGTCTGGAACACCGAACGCGGATACGGCAATCTTTCCGAGACACTGCAAACACCGGTACCGACGGACGATTCGGAAAAGGAGGAACTTCAATACTTCCTGTTTTTGCCGGAGAATTATAACACGGAGGAGAAAAAGACATTTCCGTTGCTGTTGTTCCTGCATGGTGCCGGGGAACGCGGAGACGACCTCGAAAAGGTGAAATTCCATGGTCCGCCGAAACTTCTCGCGGCAAACGAGGAACTGAGAAAACGATGTCCATTTATCGTGGTGTCGCCGCAGTGCCGGGAAAATCATTATTGGTCACCGGCACAGCTTCTCTTTTTTCTTGACCAACTCGAAACAAACCACCGCGTTGATAAAAACCGCGTTTACGTGACCGGACTCAGTATGGGCGGCTTCGGCACATGGATGCTTACGGCTTACGCAGGAGACCGTTTTGCCGCAGCGGCACCGGTTTGCGGCGGATTAAACCCGGTCAATGCCGACAAACTGGTGAACATGCCGATCTGGGCGTTCCACGGTGAAAGCGATCCGACCGTACCGGTCAAGTCCACCATTGATGCCGTGGAAGCGGTCAAAAAACTCGGCGGTGAGAAAATCAAAATGACGCTTTACCCGAATGTCGGACACGACAGTTGGACGCAAACTTACGACAATCTTGAACTCTACAAATGGTTTCTCGGTTACAAACGCACGGAAAAGTCCGCTCCATGAATTTTTCAGTTCCTGACGGGCGGAAGGTGTTCCTGGTAGAGATCGTGAAGGGCAAACAGGACATCGCGGATATTATTCCGGTGTGTCAGCATCAGCCGGGCGAGGACATTTTCGTCGATGAAACCAGCCGGAATTTCCAACAGGTAATCCACAATTTGTTCAAGCTGTTCTTGAGATGCCGCCGTCCGATAAAGTACCGGTATTCCGTGAACCGGTTTGTGCGACGTTAAAAGCAATCCGACTCCACGGATTTTACACCCCAACAGAAGTCGGAACCGCTGCAACCACGAAAGTTGTTCATAGCCGTCCACAATAATCAAACTTTTGTCCGGCGGAGACTTTTTCAATTCTGAAAACCACTGCCAAAATTCATACGACAGCCGCCGCTGACCGTCATGAAGAGATTCTTTATGAATTTTGTATTCTTTTCTTGCAAAAACCTCTTCCAGTGCGGAAAGCAGTGTCGATTTTCCTGATCCATGATTTCCTGTAATTTGCCCGAAACTCCCATTTTTTTGGAATTGGTCGATCAGATAATGGAGATAAATGTTCGTTTGAAGATGGTCGGACTCCACCAAACTGCGGAACAAAAACTGGGTAAATTTCTCCGACTTGTCTTTGATTTGCTTGCAAAATCCGGATGGAAAAAAGTACGGAATCGTACCCGGCAAAGTGAAGCGGGTCGAAAAGGGATTCTGTTTCAGCATCCAAACGGTCTTCTTGTCATAAGTCTTTGTGTCCGTGCTGATGGTATCTTTACGGAGAGACAGCGAGGCGGGCATCACCGGAAACACATTGGACGCCGTGGTGAAGTGAGAGCTGTTCTGTTGCAGGCCCATGATTATTCCCTACATGACGTTAATTCAATTTGAGTGTCCGTACATCGGGAAGGTTTCCCAACAAAAACGGCAACTCTTCCATGGATTCACGGTTTCCGGTCAGAAAAACACGAATCCGCACACACCAATGGATCCTCAAGGTAATACCGTGATAACTCAGAGGAGTTTGCGGCAATGTTGTGCTGAACCTGCCAGGACGCCGCAAATCAATCCAGTCCCCGGAATCGACCGAAAGCCGCCAAAACTCGTGAATTCCCATATCTTCGCTCCCCTTCCCTTCGGTGTACCAGAGAATCGAGATTTCGATGGCGGAAATGGATTCCATACCGACAGGCTCCAGCCGATAACTTCCCGCCAGGGTTTCGCCCGGCGCATACTGCCGACCTCCGCGGCCGTCAAGTGTGATCGTAATACTGGGAACCATATCTTTTTAACCTGCTGCAAAAAGGATGAACACAATTATCTTTCTCTAAGACCAATCGTCCAAAAACAGGGTGTTCGTTAGGAATCCGTCATTGCGAGACAAAAATACACAAAAACCATAAGTCCGTCAAGAGCAATCTCTTTTTGCGGAAAACAACAGAGCGGTCATGTCGGAGTCAGCGTTTTACCTTTAAGCTGGTAAACGTAGGCAAGAATTTCTGCGACAGCGGTGAAATGTTCCGCAGGAATCGGCTGATTGATTTCGACATGCCGGAAAAGTGCCTGGGCGAGCGGTTTCCGTTCGATAATCGGAATACCGCTTTCGAGTGCGAGTTGGCGGATCTTTTTGGCGGTGAAACCGGCTCCTTTCGCCACGACGACCGGAGCCTGCATTGTGTCCGGGTCATACTTCAGCGCGATGGCCAGTTCTGTCGGGTTGGTCACCACAACATCCGCCGACGGCACGCTTTCCGCCATACGCTGTTGAGCCATTTGACGCTGAATCTGTCGGCGTTTCGACATGATTTGCGGGTCGCCCATGGTTTCCTTCATTTCGTCACGGATTTCCTGGGTCGTCATTTTCAGGTCCTGTTCGTGCTTCCACCACTGATACATGTAGTCGAGCAAGGCAAGAATCACAAGACAGGCGGCAATCTTCAGACCTGTCCAGAGAAGCAGATTCAGCGTGTAACCCGTTATGGAGACTTCTGTTACGGCGATCAGTTCCAGAATATGGTTGATTTCCCCCTTGACACAGCTATAGGCGACCCCGGCACAAATGAAAATCTTCATCAGTCCGAAAAACAGCCGCATCGCGCTTTGAAGGGAGAAAATCCGCGTGAACCCTTGAATCGGGTCAATTCTTTTGAAGTCGAAACCGAGCTTTTCCGGAGAAAAAATCCAGCCGACCTGAAAATAATTCACGAGAACTCCCGCCGCCATGAGGAGAAGAAACAGTATGGAAACCGGCAGCATGAATCGAAATGTTGAGTTTTGCAAAAACGGTATGATCGTCTGAAAATCGCCGTCGAGCCATGGCGTTTCCCGTATCGTTTCATGGGAATACGTGAGGAAAAGCTCTGTGATTTGCTTGCCGACCGTCATCAGTAAGATGAAAGAGACAAGGAGAACCACCGACGACGCCAAATCCTGACTGCGCGCAACCTGCCCCTGCTGACGTGCCTGGTCGCGACGCCGCTGGGTGGGTTCATGCGTTTTGTCTCCGTTCTGTTCCGGCACCGTTCAAATTCCGTTTGGGGTTGATCCTTTCCCATAATGTTATAGAATAAGTTACGATTTTCCGCAACCCCATGTTTTCGGAATAGGCAAGTTTGCGTTGTTTGCTCCGCCGCAAGCGACAGGAAGATGAAAAACATGACCGGTATGATCCGTTTGCCGGAATCCATCATGATGAAAGAGATTGCAACCCTAAGCGAAATCGAACAGCTTGTTCCGGTCATTGCGGAAATCTGGCAGGAACACTATATGCCGATCATCGGCCGGGAACAGGTGGAATACATGCTCGCAAAATTTCAGTCCGGTGACGCCATTCAAAAACAAATCGCACACGACGGCTATCATTATTATGCCGTTTTTCATGAGGAATCCATTGCCGGTTATTGTGCCGTCACTCGGACGAACGAGACGGCGGTATTTCTCAGTAAGTTTTATGTTTCCGCAAAATATCGCGGATTGGGTTACGGACGGGAAATGCTCCGGTACCTGACCGACACATGGAACCAACCGTCGGGATGCCGGATTTGGTTGACCGTCAATAAAAACAATACCACATCAATAGCGATTTATCAAAAGCTGGGTTTTCGCATTATGGAAGAGCTGGTCACGGATATTGGTCACGGTTTCGTCATGGACGACTACAAAATGGAGAAAACTCTCTGACTTGCCGCCATTGTTTTCGCTTCACAAATTTTTATCACAATATTCTTCAATCAGGTCTAAACAGCGGTCCGTGTCTTGATCCGTACCGACACTGATCCGCAGCCCGTCTCCGGCATCGGCGTAATTCATATACCTGACGAGAGTGCCTTTCAATTTCAGATACTCATAAATCCTTTTGTGGTCGGCGGTTGGGTGAACGTTCCATGTGAAGTTCGCCTGAGAGTCCGGCACCGTGAAACCGAGTTTCCGCATCCGTTCGGTGAGCCGTTTTCGCGTGACGAGAATCTTACTTCGGTTTTCAATACGCCATTCCTGATCCCGAACGGCCTCCGTTGCGGCGGTAATGGATAAAGTATCACAATTATAGGAATCTTTCACCTTGGACATTTCATGGATAAGAGCCGGCGGCGCGAAAAGATAGCCGAACCGGAGTCCCGCCAGTGAATACGCTTTGCTCAATGTTCGCGTGACGAGAATCTTTTCCGACATCCTGACAAGATCAATGCAGTTGAAATCCGCAAAATCCGCATACGCTTCATCCACAACCAGCGGACACGGCAGCCGTTCCGCCATCTCTTGAATTTTCGCTTTAGGAATCATTGTTCCGGAAGGAGAGTTCGGATTGGGGAGAATTGCGAGTTTCAGTCCGTCTTTTGCGGCAAAAAACGTGTCAGGAAGCGACCAATCGGCGTTGAAACGGATTTCCTCACTTTCGGCTCCCTGAATTTCGGCCAACGAGCGGTAAAGACTGTAACTTGGACACGGAAGCCGCAGCCATTCTCCGTTTCCGACAAATGTCCGTATCAGGATGGTTAAAAGGTCGTCACTTCCGTTCCCGCAGAGAATCATGCCGCGGTCGACACCGTAGATTTCCGCCGCGGCGTCACGGAAAGCGTCACCGAACGGGGACGGATACCGCGAAAGCCCCTCATCACACTGACGCTTGACCGCCTGATAGACCCTTTCGGAGGCACGGTACGGATTTTCATTGGTATTCAATTTCACAGCTTCCCCGGGTTTCGGCTGTTCCCCGGGAATGTAACTGGTCATGGCGGCAATTTCAGCTCGGACAAACATTTGGAATCACACGGAAAAAAGTTTCAAAAGGGAAACGCTCATTCTACCAGCCGTTTTCCGAAATGGAAGGACGGCAACATGCTGTTGCATCGCAGCCGG
>JAISQK010000364.1 GCA_031274255.1 Planctomycetaceae bacterium
ATGTCGTCCAGAACTTTTCGCGTAAATTCCTGATCCGTTCCGGGTAAAAGCTCTCCCAGTTGAGCATGGGAATCCGATACAAAACCCAACACGCAGCAGCACGTCAAAAGTGCCGAAAAGTAACGTAACATCATGATATGATCTCCTTAATTAACTATGAGACGAGATTTCAAAATTTTCTCCCCGGGCAGCCAACGCAAGGGCGTTGGATCCCTGCCGCGAGCCGCGGCGGGCGGAGGGAGCTACCGCTCCGAAAGCCAAACCCGCTCCCGTTGGTCGCTGGTATCAACCGGCGGAAAAACGTTACTATCGGGGGCCGAATGGAACGTAGTGACCATGAGGCAAGTGCAATCCAACGTGCTACGTTGGCGACGGGCGGTGTGCCTCCCAGCCTTTCCAAGGCGGTCGGCTTCAGTAGTTACTCTCTTCACGTTGTTCCGCTTGCCAATACCAGCAAGCAACGCGAGCGGGTTTGTGGCTTTCGGGACGGCAGTCCCTTCTGCGGTGAAGCGGCACGCTTCCCCATTGAAATCAACGCCGCGTCGGGGACCGTCATCGTTCCCTCGAGTATCCGAATGTATCCGCTCAGAAACCGTTTCAGTGTGAGAAAGGCGGCGTTTTTGTTGGCGACGGTCAGACGGTTTTTCTTCAAGGGGTCTTTATTGACCGCATACGCCGCACCGGCCGGCGACCAGACCGCGTCGAACTTTTCATAAGTTCCGGCGGGAAGCTTCCAGTCGAGATGATGGAGGTGGCATTGTTCAAACATCATATCGGCCCACGCCATAAATTCCGCGTCCTTCCGCGGCATTGAACCTTTTCCATGTGGCATTCTTTTTTCTCCTGTGTTGAAAGGATATTGAAATGGAGCCGGAAACCTGACTCCTCCGCACATTTTAACACCTGTTTCTCACGAGGACCAGACAAAAAGAGGAAAATTCGCCGGATTTCGGGTCTGAAACAAGAAAGTTTGAGCCGGTGATGACGGAATCGCGTCCTTTTTTCGCCCAAACAGAGCAAATTGGGGGGCGGCAAAAGGGAATTGACGAGAGATATTTGCCTCCGGCGGCCAACGCAAGGGCGTTGGATCCCGGATGGGACTACCGTCCCGAGAGCCACGAACTCGCTCCCGATGGTCGCTGGAATCAACCGGCGGAACAAAAAGGAATATTGCCGGAACAAAAAGAAAGTGATTGGAAAAGATTGTCCATTGGAAGCGAACCGAACGAAGTGAGCGTGAACATGCCGACCGCGTAGCCGGGAGGCTACCGCCCGTCGCGGCCCGGGGCTTCCCGGCTGCGATCCAACGTGCTACGTTGGCGGTTTATTGTACGGTCATGCCGAGTTGATCCATGAGAAACGCCCAGACATCCGCAGACTCGTCAATGACTTTGCTGATCGGTTTCCCCGCCCCGTGCCCCGCTTTCGTTTCAATCCGAATGTACGCCGGGTTCGGACTCGTACTCTTTTCCTGAAGTTCGGCCGTAAACTTGAATGAATGGGCCGGGACCACACGGTCGTCATGGTCGGAGGTTGTCACGAGAACCGCAGGATAGTCCACACCGGATTTCACGTTGTGCAGCGGCGAATATCCGAGAAGATACTCAAACATTTCCTTGCTGTCCTCACTCGTTCCGTAGTCGAGTGCCCAAGCCCAGCCGATGGTGAATTTGTGATACCGGAGCATGTCGAGAACACCGACCGCCGCGACCGCCGCCTTGAAAAGGTCCGGCCGCTGAGTCACCGCCGCTCCGACAAGAAGACCGCCGTTGGACCCGCCCTGAATAGCAAGTTTTTGCGGAGAAGTGTACTTTTCCGCAATGAGGAACTCCGCCGCACAAATAAAATCGTCAAAAACATTCCGCTTTTGAAGCTTCGTCCCGGACTTGTGCCACGTTTCGCCGTATTCACCGCCGCCGCGAAGAACCGCCACCGCGAAAATCCCGCCGTTTTCAAGGAACGGCAATCGGACCGCGTTAAATGTCGGCGTCATGCTGATGTTAAAACCGCCGTAGCCGTAAAGAAGTGTCGGATGATTCCCCTCTTTTTGGAGACCTTTCTTATACGTCAGGAAAATCGGCACTTTTTTTCCGCCGCTGTTGGTGTACCAGACGCGTTCCGTGACGTAATCCTCCTGCGGAATACGGAGTGCCGCCGGAAAAAATTCCACCGAAACGCCGGTTTCGATGTCGCAACGGTAAATCACCGTAGGATAAGTAAACGAAGTAAAACTCTGGAAGAAGACCGGTTCCTCTTTTTCGCCGGAAAAACCGCAGACACCAAGCGTCGGCAGAGCAATTTCGCGAATCCGCTTTCCGCTGAGATCGTAAACAAAGGCAAGCGAAGCGGCATCTTTCAAGTAGGTCGCAACGAACTTTCCGCCGATGCACTGAACACTTTGAAGAAGGGAATCGGACTCGGGAATCACGTCCGCCCAGTGCGGCGGCTCCGGATTTTCCGGCGACACGGCAACCAGCCGTTTGTTCGAAGCGTCACGGTCGGTGAGCAGATAAAATTTGCCGTCCATGACCGCGACAAGATCCTGCTCGGAATCAAATGTGGTGAGAATGTTGCGAAACGGCCGGTCCGGCTGCGATAAATCACGGAATTTCAGCGAATTACCGTAAGTCGATTCCCCCTGACTGATAAAAAGGTAGTTTTCGTCACGGTCGGTGACGGCCTGAACCGTTCGCAACGGATGTTCGCGGTCTTCATGAATCAGCACGTCTTCCGACTGTTTCGTGCCGAGCTTGTGGAAGTAAACTTTCTGAAATTCGTTCTTTGCGGTCAGGATTTCTTCTTTCGGCGGAGCATCATACCGGCTGTAGTAAAAGCCTTCCCCATGCCAGGCAATCGCCGAAAATTTCACCCATTCCACGAGATCGTCCGTGGATTTTCCGTCTTCCACGGTGAGAACGCGAATTTCATTCCAGTCGGAACCGCTTTTTGCCAGTGTGTAGGCCATGAATTTTCCGTCCGCGGAGACAACGGCATGACTCAGACTCACCGTTCCATCCTCGGAAAGCGTATTCGGATCAAGGAGAAGACGCGGCTTGGCGTCCGGCTGATCGACGACATAAAGCACCGACTGATTTTGCAATCCGTTATTCTTAAAATAGAAAAGCCGCCCTTTTTTTGTCCAGGGAAGCGAGTATTTCGGATAGTTGATCGTATCAGTAATCTTTTGCCGCAATTTGTCACGGAATGGAATGGATTGGAAATACGCACTCGTGATTTGATTTTCCTCGCTGATCCATTTTTCCAAATCCGCTGATTTTTCCTCCATCCAACGATACGGGTCCGCCACAGACACCCCGAAATACTCCTCCGTCTGATTCACTTTCGGGGGCTTGGGATATTTGTCATCAGAAAAAGCACGATTACGGAAAAAATTCACTGACACCGTAAGTATCAACACCATTGACAATATTGTGTACCATTTCATGTTACTGTCCTTAAAATCAGAGTTTTCTGTCTCTTTTGGTTTTGCCGCAAGTTTTATCATCTTTGGCCGATGAAAATCACGTACCCCCTAATCAGAACAAATCAATAAGGAGAAACGATTGATGTTGCGTATTTTGCTCTTGGGCACAGGGATTTTTGCCGTCCTGTTAGGCCTTCAACTGTTTGGCATTACTGAAGTAACGGTCAATCCGGTTGTTGCGGCGAAAATGAAGATTTCCTCCACTCTTCTCGTTGCCGATTACTTTCCGTACAGTCTCATCGGTGCCGGCGCGGTGATGTTCTATTACGGTTATCACATGCAGCGAGGCTGAAGCCGGACTGACGGTAGATTAATACTCCATACGTCTCAGTTTAACAACGTCTCAATTTAACACGATTTTTTTCTCCCTGCAAGATGCCGTAAGGCCGTTAAGTTTGTCTTTTGACGAAAAAATCGTGTCGGCGGTGTCTCTCCTGTTGATCTTCGCCGGAATTTTGGTAGAATGCGCGAGTCATTGATGTTCTCGTAGCTCAATCGGATAGAGCGTTGGCCTCCGAAGCCAAAGGTTGGTGGTTCGATTCCACTCGGGAACGTTTTCTCACTTGTATGTTTGTGTGTCTTTATACAACGATGCAACCGCTATAAAACGTACATCATTTCTATTCACTATCTTTTGTGTAATTGTGAATTTTCTTTATCCGTTTTATTTTAACAAATATGCGGACGAAGGGTAATGTATACTTACTAGAGTCGTCTGGTTTCGCGAAAGATTCCCCCCTCTTTTGCGCAGCCTGTGTGTTTTTCTGATTGAAAAACGTAGCATCAACCCCTGGGAAATGAAAGGTTTTTGATGAAAACCGCAAAGAAAGTCTCTCATAAGAGAGAAAAAAACAACAAGGAAAAATCCGCAACAAAGTCCGTCAACACACTGTCCAAGAAGACTAAGAAAAACGAAACAAAAAAGCAGGGAATTTCTTCCACGGCTTCTTTCGTAAAAACGAAGTCCAAATCAGAGGAAACGAAAAAACCCCTTAAAAAAACTCCTTCCGAACGACGTACCCGTGAACTGGACGATAAAAAGTATCAGAAGTTCCGTCGTTTGACGGCCAGTCAGGAACAAGTTTCCGAAAAAGAACTTGTCACCATCGACCGCCGCACCCGTGAGAAGGAAGAGCCGCATCCGACATCCAAACGGGAAAAAATCCCTCGCCGCCGGCAGATTGATCCCACGACATGCGAACGGGACTATACTCCTGAAGAAATCGAATTCATGGGCGCCCTCGACGAATACAAGCGTCAAAGCGGCCGGATGTTTCCGACATGCAGTGAAATTCTGGAAGTCTTCCGCAATCTGGGCTACATCAAAAAAGAAAATCAGGAATCCGTCGAAATCGTCAGTGTTACGGAAGTCGCTCAAAACACAGCGGTTTCGGAAATCCCCCGCGGCGCACTTCCGGGTTTTCGTGCCGTCGAGAAAGATTGGTACACCAATTTTCCGACCTACACTCCGCCGTTTGAAGCATTTGAAACCGATTTCGAATAAGCGGTTTCCCTGCCCCTTTTCCAATGACATGGGAATCACGGTGACGCGATCATCCCTTTACGGCACAGGAAAAACGAGTAAAATAACGGTATTCATTTAGATTGGAGTATGATGATGACGCAAGAGAACAGGCCGGATTTTCAAAAATGCGGCAATCTTCTTCCGGTGATTGCACAAGAGGCTCAAACCGGTGAGGTTTTGATGATGGCGTATATGAATGAAGAAGCGTATGATGAAACACTCAAAACCGGTCGTGCCGTTTATTTTAGCCGCAGCCGTAATAAACTGTGGCGAAAAGGGGAGGAAAGCGGAAATGTTCAGCTCGTTAAGGAGGTTTTCCTTGACTGTGACCTTGACACCCTTTTGATTAAAGTAGAACAAATCGGCGGTGCCGCATGTCACGAAGGATACAGGAGCTGCTTCTTCCGTAAGGTGACAGAAAACGGTCTAAGTGTCGTTGCAGAAAGAGTTTTTGATCCGAATCAGGTGTACAAAAAATAAAGTGACTCCATCTCAATCGTTTTTGTGCAGGAATTTTCCACGTAGTGATAGTGATGTAGTGATAACATCATTCCACCACAAAAACGATCAGACGTTTGGGGCCATGCACACCGAGAATGAGGATTTTTTCGATGTCGGCGGTTCGGCTTGGACCGGTCACGATGAGAAACTCGCCGGACTGATTCATTGCACCGACCGGATCATTCGGATGGACCATCCGGGCGGAAATTTCCGGCCACGCGGCAGGTAAATGGGGACGCAATGTTTCTTTTTTGGCAAAAACGAAGCAAACCGGCGAAAGATAACAGAGGAGCCGGTCGAAAGCCGTCGGCGACGCGATGACACAACTGCCGGTGTCCGCCAAAAGGTACTCCGCGTGGACGACGCCGATGTCGATTTCAGCCATTTCTCGGAGAGAAACCTCCTCAGGATGTTCCGGCGCCGGCGGGACGATCTTCTCTATATCCGTCCATTTTTCGGAAACTTCCTGAATCCAAGTCCGCTGCACAATCCCAACTCTTTTTCCGCAAAGCTGTTGCATCAATTGACGGCTTTTGTTCACCGCATCCTCTGTTGTGACGCACCGTATCATTTCCCCGGCGGCCGCGGTGAGCGATGTCTCGAATGTATTGAGGAGCGAATCGGCCGTACCGGAATGAGCAGGCCATAAATCCGTCATCGGAGGAAGCGTCTCCGGTCCCGGAAAGTCGTTGAGTGCGGTACGAATACGTTCCAGTATTTCTTCTCGGCTGCCCATTTTGGATAAAATAAACAATATCTATTACAATACTGTGAAAAATTTTAAGGATTTTTGGTGAAGTCGTTCCAAACACATGTTTCTCAAATTATAATGACTTATGTTCGTTTTGTACACTTGGTGTCAGATTTTTTGAAAGAATTTAAGAGGAGAACCCGCAAATGAGCGAAAAATTATCCCGCCGCCGATTTCTCGGAACCGTTGCCGCGACGACGGTTGCGACAACTGCCGCAAATCCATTGACATTGAAAACCGATTCCTCTGCATTGGCGGAAGATTCGGTGGAGTCTGACTTTAAGACGAAAATTCACAAAGCGGCGATTTGCGGGGAATTGAACGACACAAGGTGCGAGACGCTTGCCAAAGCAGGTTTTGAGGGCATGGAAACAACCCATTGGAACACCACACCGGAAAAGGCCGCCGCCGCACGGAATCTTGCCGAAAAGCATGGTCTGCGGATTCATTCTGTGATGCGGGGCTGGGCGGAATTTAATCATGCTAATGACATTCAGCGTCAAAAGACCATCGACGACACCGCGACGGCCATTCGTTCCGCGGCGGCTTACGGGGCGGACACGATTCTGCTTGTGCCGTGCCGCATTGGAGGAATTGCGATGCCGGCCCCGTGGGATTTCAAACTTGACTTCGACCCGGAAACCCTGGAACTCCATAAGGTTGTCGAGGAGGACAATTCGGCTTACAGTGCCTACATCGAACAACAAAACGTTGCAACCCAAAAAAGTAGGGACGCTGTCAATTCTCTGATTTCTCTCGCGGCGGAACTGGGGGTTGTCATCGCTATTGAAAATGTGTGGAACAATCTGTGGGTCAAGCCGGAATTTCATGCGGCGTTTGTCCGGTCGTTCCACAACATTTGGGTACAAACCTACCTCGACTTGGGAAATCACGTCAAATACGACAAAACCGAAAACTGGATCAAGGCGTGCGGTTCAACGATCATCAAGCTGCACTGCAAAGACTTCACCATTAACAAGAGCAGTCCTTCCGGCGGTGATTTCAAACACTTGCACGAAGGGGACATTGATTGGCCGTCCGTGCGCCGCGAACTGGAAGCCGTCCATTATAACGGATGGATGTCGGACGAAACCGGCGTCCCGGCTGACAAAGAACTTGCCCGCCGCATGAACGTCATCATTGACGGAAAAGAATATAAAAAATAGTTCATTAACGATGATTCTTTGATTGGAGATCACTTTATATACGGGAAATTGTCTTATCGTCGGTGGAAATATAATATAAAATTCTGAGTCGTTATCCGGGCCGGGGCATGTCTGCCCACCTCAAGAAACATGGCGGACCGGCTGGAAAACCGTAATCGGCGAGGGAGAAGTCAGATGGGACAAAATCTTTGAGATTTGTGAAACCACCGACGGTACCGAATGGCATGTGGTCGAACAGGAAAGCGACAAAGAAGGCGAAACCTCACCGGATACCATCAAAGGATGTCTCGGTAATCTCAGGAAAATGGGAAAGGTGTAAGAGAGTGTCTTCAACTGCACATTTTCCCGCAAACGAAAACTTATAATCCATAAATTATGCAAGGATTCGGGCGTAGGAAAACCGGTTGAAGACTGACTCTCCGATCTGGTTGAAATGTTATTTTTTGTATTCCGCAATATCAACCGTAAGTTCCGCTGTTGCGTCGGAAGTTACCGTGAGTTTCAGCGGAGTCGTGCCGGCATTGCTTAACGACTTGGGGATTTCGCTGACCAATGTATCCAGTTTTTTCTTTTCCGCAGCGATGAAAGCTTCTTTCGCCTTAGGGTCGTTATCCAGACCGTCCGGCATTGGTGTACTTTCAAAGTCCGGCATTTTTATAATATAAACAATGTAATCTCCTGCAGGAACACCGTTATTTACCCAGCTTCCCTGCAATGTTTGGATCACAGCGTCTCCCAGAGCATCGGTTTCGCCGAAAGTACTCCAGCTTCCTTGAGCATTTGCTGTCGTTAATGTTACTTTTGCGCCGGTCACAGGAGTTTCCCCGTTTTTCACTGTAACTTTCACAGGGTAAAGATCAGGGATTCCTTCAGGTTTGGAAGGGCCGCAACCGGGAAGAAATATCAGTGAAAGCCCCAGGAAAACAATCCTTTTCCATTGATTCATTTTTTCGTATCCTCTTAAATGTGTGATAAAAAAGGAAAGATTTAGAGAAAAGTTTCCCTAAATCTGTTCCCGTGTAGAAAACATTACAAGCCTGTCGTGGATTCTCCACCGTTTCGCGATCCCATGCCGCCCCAAACGCCGAAATTGGATTTTCCGGTGATTCCGTAATTGTTAAGTGTCACTGCCCAAGTTGCTGTGGTTTTGCAGTTGATCGTTTCGGAAACAAATTGGACGGAACCGTCACAAAGTGCCGAGTTGACCCCGCCGGTATGATAACTCGAAGCGGTGACAAGCACATCTTCAGAAGAATTATAGGCACAGGAAGGAGCATTCGGCGGCAGAATCGGATTGAAGGCCACGTAAGCGGAATAACCATCTGCCCAACGTGCCCCTTTCACAGACGCTCTCACCGGATTCAGACCGCTGGCATTCTTGCTGTTGAGGCAATCTTCCAGAATTTGAATCGTATTGTGATAAATGTCGGAAGATGTGATAACAGTACCGGTTTTGATATCCGTGATGTTGGTGTTTCGCGGTGTGGCGATACAGGATTCCGAATACATCAATGTGTTGCTGGTGCCGTCGGTAATGCTCGACAAGTCCATTTTCATCGCATTTCCCATCGCAGCAACCCCGCGGTTGAGCGCGGAAGCGTTATAACTCTCAATATTGTTTAACGCTTCATCTCCCATATTGATGTGGTAACTGGTGACTCCGATCACACCGTCCATCGGTCCCTTGACCTGATCGGAAGGACAAAGAAAGCCGCTCATCTGACCGGCATAGGGGTTGTCATACGTTATGGAATTGTCCGTAACGGTCTGTGTGGTCGTGTAAGGATGGATATCAACAGTGCCGAAAGCATGTTCCATGATTTGCTGATAACGTGTTGGCTGTTCAATGTAAGGGCACAACATCGCCGCCCAGGAAATGCGGCCGCGCCGATTCCAGTGAATCGCTTGGTCGTAACCCGTCACAAACTCCGGCTGAACTGCTGCCGACGGAAGATATTTGGAGGCGTCGTGCTTGGTGTGCGCCGCCAACGCAAGTTGCTTGAGATTGTTGGAACACTGCATTCTTCTCGCCGCTTCGCGGGCGGCCTGAACCGCGGGCAATAAGAGAGCAATCAAAATCCCGATGATTGCAATGACGACAAGAAGTTCCACCAGGGTGAAAGCGGGTCGGACAGTCAAACCCGATGGGATAATGGATTCGGAACAGACAAAAGAGTTTTGGGCAGTGT
>JAISQK010000011.1 GCA_031274255.1 Planctomycetaceae bacterium
GGAGAGCAGAAAAATGATAACGGAAACGGATTTCGGATTGAAAGAATACCGCGTGAGGAACCTTTTTTTCAGTAGGATATTAAAAAGATGCCTCCGGCGGGCCGCGACGCCGCGGCGGGCGGATGGAGCTGCCGCTCCGAAAGCCATGAACCCGTTCGCGTTGCTCACTGGAGTCTGCGAGCGGAAACACGACTCCACTGGAGGCCGAAGGCATACCGCGGTGAAGCAGCATGCTTCCCTCCGGCGGCCAACGCAAGGGCGTTGGATCCCTGTTTGCTCCCGGCCTCTTCGAGGCGGTCGCTTTCAGATGGAAAATCTTTCCAACGAAGAGGTAAGGGGAAGCGTTTTTCTGTCGGAGGATATCAGCGAGCAACGCGAGCGGGTCATTGCTTCGGGACGGGAGTCCCATCCGGGATCCAACGTCCGCACGTTGGCCGCCGCGGCTCGCGGCTATTGTAAAATGTTTTAACCCAATCATCGGAGTATTAAAATGACACATCCAATTTCTGTTCGTATCGGGCTGATGGCTGTTCTTTTTCCGCTGCTTCCTTTCGGAGAAACCTTCCTGTGCCGGGCCGGGGAGACGGCTCCGGAGGATGTCGTGTTCCAAATCGGCTTTGCGGATGCCAAAAGTGCGGAATTTCAAAAAGGGATCCCCTGGGAGAATCTGCGAGGAACCGCCTCGCCAATTGCGCATTTCACTGTCGGACGCGACCGCGCCCGTGACTGGATGCCGATGCACCTCAGCACACGCGACCTCAAAAATGCAGGGCTTTCCTTCACGTCGGAGATCGAATGGGCGGCGCACCAAACCTATGAGGTGCCCCTCTTCTTCGTGATCGGAGCGGCCCACACGCATCCTTATGAAGCGTCGCGGATCAAAATCACCGTCAACGGTTTTCCGCTGGAGCCGAAACGTTCGCCGCCGGGACGGAAAGACATCGGCGACAGGTTCAACGCTCAAAAGGACGCCGGCTTTTTCGAGTCGGTGATCTTCGAGGTTCCGCCGGGAAAAATCACGGAGGGCGGGAACCTTTTCACAATCACCCTGGAAGACGGCAGTTGGATTTTTTACGACTACCTCGCACTCCGCCTCAAAAACGAGCCGCTTCCGAAGGAAACGTTCGACCTGAAGAAACAGTTTCTCGCGAAGGAAATGAAGGATGTCGGGGAGATTCTGTTCGTGGTGCGGAAGCCGGGAAAAGATCCGCACTGGTACGCCAATTTCAGCTACTACGCCGCGGACAAGGACCTCTTTCCGTTTGAGCCGCACGGCGGTGCCTCGCTGAACGCTCTGGACGTGGCCACCGGTCATGTCCGCACGGTCTTCCAGGACGAGGCCGGTTCCATTCGCGACCCGCAGCTTCATTACGACGGTCGGCGGATTCTCTTCTCCTATCTTCCGGCCAATCAGCGGCACTACAATCTGTATGAAATCAACCTCGACGGAACCGGCTTGAAACAAATCACTTCCGGCGACTGGGACGACATTGAACCGACTTACACCGCTTCGGGGGACATCATCTTTTGTTCGAGCCGTTCCAAACGCTGGGTCCAATGCTGGCTGACGCAGGTGGCGACACTGCACCGCTGCGGACCGAACGGCGAAAACATCCGGGAAATCTCGGCGAACATCGAACAGGACAACACGCCGTGGCCGCTTCCGAACGGTCAGATTCTGTACATGCGCTGGGAATACGTGGACCGTTCGCAGGTGCATTACCACCATCTCTGGACCTCGAACCCTGACGGCACGCGGGCGATGGTGTTTTACGGCAACCTCGAACCGGGGGTCGTCATGCTTGATGCCAAACCGGTCGAGCATGACGATAAGGTCGTCACCATCTTTTCGCCGGGACACGGACGAACGGATCATTACGGCAGAATCACGGTCGTCGATCCGAAATTCGGCCCGGACAACCCCAAAGGAGCGACGGAAATTTCGACGCACAACGATCACGCGGACCCCTGGGCGTTCAGCGAAAAAGCGTTCCTCGCGGCCCGGCATTCGCAGTTGCAACTGATCGACGGAGACGGTCGGGAACAGACGATTTATAATCTGCCGGCGGAACGGAAGGAAAAAGGCTACAGCATCCATGAACCGAGACCGGTCAGGAGACGGGAACGGGAAGCCGTGATTGCCGATCAGACCTCGGATTCGGAAAAGACCGGAAAATTCGCTCTTTTCGACGTGTATCAGGGCCGCAAAATGGAGAGTGTCAAACGGGGAACAATCAAGGAGCTTCTTGTTGTTGAAACGCTCCCCGAACCGATTCATTACAGCGGCGGCATGGATCAAATCTCCAGCGGCGGAACATTCACCATCGAACGCATTTACGGCACCGTCCCGGTGACCCCGGAAGGAAGTGCCTTTTTTGAGCTTCCCGCGAAACGGAGTTTTTTCTTTATCGCCTTGGATCATGAAGGCAAATCGGTCAAACGGATGCACAGTTTCACGTCGGCGATGCCGGGAGAGGTCACTTCCTGCCTCGGCTGTCACGAATCGCGGCAGGAAACGCCGACCGGCAAGCCGCAACTGATGCAGCTCGTCAACAGAACGCCGGTCAAGCCGCAGCCGATCGCGGAAATTCCGGATGTGTTCGATTTCCCAAGAGACATCCAACCGATTCTCGACCGGCATTGTGTCGCCTGTCATAATAACGAACGGACGGATGCCGGTATCAATCTTGTCGGGGATTGGGGACCGCTCTACACCGTGAGTTACCTTACCCTTTCATGGCGGAACATGTTCGGCGACAACCGCAACCGGCCGGAAAGCAACTTCGAGCCGTACACGATCGGTCATCAGGCGAGTACGCTTTACCGGCTGATTGAGCAACAGCATCAGGGAGCCGAACTTTCCGACCGGGAAAAGAAAGTCGTCCGCTACTGGCTCGAGGCGGGGGCGAATTACGCCGGAACCTATGCCGCCAACGGAACCGGTCTGATCGGCTGGTACTATGAAAACGCCAACACCCGGAATGACATGAATTGGCCGGAAAGTATCGCCATGCGGGACACCATCGCCAAACGCTGCGACCGTTGTCACACGCAGGAAAAGAATCTCCGGTTGGCTCACAATCTTTCGGAAGACGGCAGCCGTTTCAACCGGCACCTCATTTTCAATCTGACTTCGCCGGAGAAGTCGAAGATTTTACTCGGACCGCTCCGCCGCGAAGCCGGAGGAACCGGTCGTTGTTCGGAACCGGTGTTTGCCGATACAAACGACCCGGATTACCAAACGATTCTCGCGGGAATCGAACGGGGCAGACGCTACATCCTCGACGAAAGCAACCGCTTCAGTATGCCGACATTTGTCGCCAACTGGCCGTATACCCGCGAAATGATCCGGTATGGCGTGCTGCCGCGGAATCATGACGCGAAAAACCCCATTGATCCTTATGAGGTGGACCGCAGATACTGGGAGTCGCTCTGGTGAGGTTGACACAGCAAGAGAAATCGGATACTCTTCTTACAAAGCAGACTCCAACCGGTTGAAATTCCGGTTTCCGGTACGGCGGCGCGGCAGCCCGGCGCGTCTGCGGTTTTAGAGAGAATGAAGCGGAAAACGGCCCTGTTACGGGGCGGCGGCAAATCATGGAAACAATAAAATTCACACAATGTCCCTGTGTCGGAGTGACGCTTGACAAGATGATTCAACCGGCGATTTTGGCGGTCCTTGCGGAAGGACCGCTTCACGGCTATAAACTTGCCCGGCGGATCAGCGAAATTCCGGATTTCGTCACCGAACCGCCGGATGTTTCAGGAATTTACCGCTTCCTCAAGACTCTGGAGTCGCGGGGACTTGTCGTTTCGGACTGGGACACTTCAGGAACCGGTCACGCGAAGAAACTCTACAAAATCACTCCGGACGGTAAAAAATGCCTCAAAAACTGGCGGCAGACTTTGAAGAACTACCGCAAAACCATCGAATCACTGCTGAAAACCATTGAAAAGGCAATCCCATAGAAATCGTGCCGCGACGTGATGGGATCGCTGTATGAGGAACACGGCGAACGTGAACAAACAGGATCGCAGCGTCGCACGGATTCGGTCTTGTCCGTCCTATTTCAGCAGGCTGTCGAAGTCGATTCCTTTGAGGTCAATGACACTGACGGTGTGCGGACCGTCCCGGAACGATTCGAGGTCTATATTTGCGACATACAGTTTGTCGCCGCGCAGACAGACTTCCGAACAACGGTCGAGTGCTCCGGCTTTTTTCGCGTCGGCGTCAGGATTGATTGCATTTTGGGCAATCAAAACGAGTTTGCCGTTTTTCGGATTGAGCACCCAAACCGCATTGCCGACATAATCCGCGAAGAAGATGTAGCCTTTCGGACAGACTTTCAGACCGTCCACGCTTTCATTCGGACCGCCTTCATTGACATCACGATGGGAAACAACTTTTTTACCGGTTGCGTCAAACTTGACTTCGATGACTTTCCTGTCACCGAAGTTTGCCACATAAAGCGTACCGTCTTTCGCAAGTCCGATTCCGTTCGCTCCGACTTTCTGCGTACCGTTACGGTCCGCGTCGGCCGTTTGGAAATCGAAAATAAAATGCGGATCACGCTTATATGCATCAACAAACAACGGCTTGCCAGACCGGCGGACATGTCCTTCCAACAATTTGATGTCGAAGCAGAAGACACCGCTGGTCATCGGCATTTCGACGATGGCCGGGTCAATCTGCGTTTCGGCAACGTAAATTTTACCGTTATGAATTTCGAGACCGTTTGCTTGCACGATTCCCCAAACAACGGTTTCACACGTCACCGGCTTGCCGTTTTGATGCGTGACGCGGAGAATCCGTGATTTGTGGTTCGGATTGCCGCCGAGACACTGACTGTCGGCGACGTAAAGGTTGCCGTCCGGTCCGAACGAAATGCCGAGCGGCGTGACGCGGCCGGTTTCCGGATGTGCCGGCAACTCGAAATACGGTGTGACATTGTCGTCGGCGTCAATTTTCAAAAGCCACGCGTTCCCTTTGTCGCCGACGGTCGGAGCCGCGAGAATGATGTCGCCGGTTTTGGGATTGACCGTCATACCGTCCGGATGAAGATACGCTTCACCAAGTTCTATCGCCTTAAACGGTTTCGTCAGCGGTTCATCGGCCATCGCAAACATCGGCATTGCGAAAACAAACGCCGACATCAAAACAATTCGTAATTTTTTGGACATGTTACATCTCCCGGGGTTATTGGATACTGACAATAATTTTAGACTTGACTTCTCACTCTGACTGCGGAACACTGTGAGCAGGGACGGTATCCCCGTCAATCATCACAGTACCGAGACTTCATAAGTGCAATTTTAGAACAGCTCGCGATATTTTACAACGGCACAAAGGGTATTTTCTTGTTTAAAAACAAAATTTCTCGGCAATTTTTCTTTTTTCTCTTGATTTTTATCGCAGTTATTCTAACAAAACTTCAGGTGTACGGGTTGTTAAATTCAACTTTTTGAAGAGGATGTTGCGGTTCGCGGCTGAAAAAGTGACCCGTTACGGGGTTCCTTGCTTTCATTCCTCTGTTTTTACATTGAATTATGATACTTTTTTCATGATTAATATTAAAATTATTGATTTTAGTAAAAATATAACCTATATACACTTTAGAAAAACAACCTTTTGAATTGCGTGGTTGATGGTTTAATGACATTTTCTGAAAATTAGGAGCGTAAAATCAAATGAGCGAAAACAATAATAAAGTCAATCTTAACGAACTGAATCAGTTGAACTCCACTATTGAAGCGATGAGTGAGGAAAACGAAGATACGCTGAAAAATATGTACCTGACGTTTCGGTTGGGAAATGAGGATTATGGGATTGAAATTCGTTACGTCACAGAGATAGTCGGTATGCAGAAAATTACGGAAGTCCCTGATATGCCAGGATTTATGAAAGGTGTCGTCAATCTTCGCGGACAGGTCATTCCGGTTCTCGACATGCGGCTCCGCTTCAATATGGAGTCGCGTTCTTATGATGAGAGAACTTGTATTGTTGTCGTCAATATCAATGCGGCACAGGTCGGACTGGTTGTGGATACCGTCAATGAAGTCCGCAATATCTGTGAAGAGCAAATTTCGCCTCCGCCGCGAACCGCCGGTGCCGCAAGTGCCCAATATATTCAAGGGATGGGCAAAGTCGGCGAAGATGTCATCATTCTGCTGGAAGGTCAACGTCTCCTCTTTGAGCAGGAAATCGCAGCTCTCAATTTTTAATACCTCAAGTTACGCATACCTGACCAGCAAGAATATTACGAGAGTTATGTGAGTGGAGATATATTGGATTTATAAAGTGCCCCTCTAACAACACCTAACGTTTATACACAAATCCCGAGCTATTGTCAATAGTTGTGTATGAAAGTATTTGAAGAAGGTTTGGATTTTTGAAAAATGTTGAAGCGTTTTCGATGTTCAATTTTCTTTTAAGGGAATCCAAGGCGTCTTCCGTGACGCAACGTTTTTCTCCTTGGTGATCTCTTTCGCCGCTTCGAGCATTTGACCATCGTTCGGCATGACGACAGCCTCACCGTTGACGAACGTTACTCCTGCGGCAACGTGCTGCACCAGGTGCGGAGTGTTGAGGCGTCCCTGATCCTGTTGTGTCAGTTTGAAAAGCATCGACAAATACGTCTCGCGGCTGCCGCAGCCCTTCGATTTGTACGTGCGGTGCTTCACTGTCGCAAACATGCTCTCAATCGGATTCGTCGTTTTCAGGCTCGCCCAATGTTCCGCCGGAAAATCATCAAACGTCAAAAGCGTCTCGCGATCCTTCAACAAACACTCGACCGCCTTCGGAGATTTCGCGGCAAACTTCGGCAAGGAAAGCGGCGAAAGCGCGTTGTTTCGAAATCGCCATGCTCATGCAAAAGG
>JAISQK010000034.1 GCA_031274255.1 Planctomycetaceae bacterium
TCTTCCTTCGCAGTCCTTCGGGACGAAAACGTTGGAATGTTCCGGGAGTCTGCAACGCGATCAGCGGACAATGGACCGTCGCCGCGAACGACGGTGACATTACGGCGGCGACCGTATGCGGGATGTTGCGAAAATTGGCCGTTCAATAGGCGGGGCAACCAATTGTAATCGTGTTGGACAATGCACGTTATCAACATTGCAAACTCGTGGAAGGCTTGGCGAAGGAGTTGGGAATCACGTTACAATTTCTTCCGAGTTATTCCCAGAATTTGAATTTGATTGAACGGCTATGGAAATTTGTCAAGAAGAAATGTCTGGATAATATTTACTACGAAACCTTCGATGAGTTTACTTCAGACATCAATGATTGCCTGAGACGTGTCGAAACCGATTATCAATCCGAACTTGCCACACTCATGTAACTCAATTTCCAAAACCTTAAAAAGAGTCAGTTAATGCCGTTGTAAGGTATAGTATAACACAACCTCTTTGACAATATCTTGTGTGAACACGCTCTAATCCGTTCCAGCAATTTTCTTCCGCTTTCAAAGAGAATATTCACGCCGAAACGGGTTCAAGGGATGGAATCTGCGCCTGTTATTCCGGCGGCAGTTCCAACGGTGTATGGACATCCACCGGCCCTTCAGGAAAAGGGACATTCCCTAACACCTTATACATCGGACAGTTGGACCGCATTTTGATCGGATTGTCGTCAAGGTTCCGCATGACGACCGAATCGTCCGTCAGCTTCCAACCGATATGCTGATAGAACGGCACGCGGTCTTCTTTACAAAACAGAATCGCGTAGGGATACCCGCAAAACACGGCCGCTTCCAACGCTCTCGCGACCAATTGCTGTGCCATACCGGTTCCGCGACAGTCCGGGTCAACCGATACTCCCTGGAGACTTGCCACATTGTTCCGTGAGTTCCAACCGAACGTGATGGAGCGGATCACCAGCGCGGCATGTCCCAGAACACGTCCCGACCGGTCACGATGAATAATCGTAAACCGCGGCTTGGTGTTGTGCCAGACCCGGACGGATTGAAATTTGTCCGGACTGTCCGTAAAACATAACGCCAGATGTTGCCGGATGTTATGATCCAGTTCCGTGTCAATCTCCGCTTCAGTCAGTGTCTCAAGGACGTAATATTTCTTCATCGCGATTCTCCCCAAAAACATTATTGTAGTTCCGATTGACAAAAAATAAAGAGGAAAAGGGATTTGCTCTTGAATGAAACAGACGATTTTCGTACTCTTCCGAGTGCCGTATCCTATTTGAGTCACTTAATTCTATTCCTATTGAGAAAGACATGGAAAAGTCGCCCGGAGGTCCCAAGCAAGCGTCTTTGCTCCCTTTTTGGGGGAAAATCCTCTTTTTCTTGTTCGTTTTTTACCTTTTTCTGATGGCGGGATGTCAGGTGATGAACGCGGAACTCCATAACACACAGGGAGTTAAGTATCTTCAGGAACAAAAATATGACCTTGCGTTGTCTGAATTTGAAGGGGCAAGACTCCAGGCTCCGGAAGCTCCGAACGCCTACTACAACATTGCCTCGACGTATCATCAACTCGGAATAAAGAATCATGACACGAAAATGTACTCTATGGCGGAACAATATTACCGGCTCTGCCTGACCAAAGCCCCGAATCATACGCCGTGTCATCGGGGACTGGCGGTACTGCTTGTGGAAACGGCACGTTCGGAGGAAGCGTTTGCGCTGCTCCGGTCATGGGAATCGCGAAACAGCGGTAACGCCGACCCGAAAATCGAAATGGCCCGGCTTTTTCAGGAACTCGGACAAAAAGAGGAAGCCGCGAAATATCTGAAATCAGCCATCGCGGTCAATCCCAATGAAACAAGAGCTTACAACGCACTTGCCATGTTGCAGGAATCAAACGGCGACTATGAAAACGCACTGGAAAACTATAAAAGTTCCATTGCAAGTGTCCCGAATCAAACAGAAATCGTCTCAAAGATCGCGTTTCTGGAAAACCGTACAGGTTTGGCAAATCCTGCAGCGCCGACAGCTCCAACGATTCTTGTGCCGGATTCGATGGCGGAGCCGCCGCAGACCGCCTCCCGCGATTTGATGGGACCGCGTTTCTGAAAAATGTTTCTGAAAAGTTCTGTTCCGCAATGAATACGGAATGTCACGAGTACCGTTCCCGCAACGTCGAAGAAATCGGAACGGGATGTTCTAAAATTCCTTGTGCAAGCTGCTCTTTACGGGCGTCCAGCAGGCGAAGAAGCGGTCCGGCAATCTCATCGCACCGGTTGGAAACGTCATTGACTTCCCAGCGGTCGTCCGGTTTGACGTAAAGTTCCGGCGCCGTGTCATGACGCGGAACCCGTAAAAACCAGGACGGCGTCACGATCGCAGACTCGCCGTTCGTACCGTCGATCAGAATGTGGTCACGCAGCAGCGGAATTTCCTCGGCGATCAGCATCATCCTTTTCGGCTCATTCGACGGCAGGCCAAACCATTCACGGAGCAGATTTCCGACATCGTGCGGCTGAATCAAGGCACCGCTGCGGACCGTCTGAGCGAAACCGTCAGGGAACCGGACTATCAGCGGAGTTTGAACCAGTTCACGGTAAAGCGGTTCTTTTTCCACCGGGGAAACACCGATCTGTTTGTGTTCACCCAATGAAAGACCTCGTGCTCCGGCCAGCAGAAAGAGCGTTTCGTCTCCGAAAAGACCGTCCCTGAGAGAATCGAAGACCGGCTCGAAGAGTTCGTCGAACATGCCGATGCCTCCGGAATATGCGGCACGAACCGATTGACACGCATCCGCAAAATCCTCCTCCGCTTCCTCCGTTTTTTTCTCCCGCCAGGGAACAGCTGTCTTCGAATACGGCTTCGGATCGTTCGCCGCGGAATAGCGTTCACGGTTTTTCAGCGGAAAATCCCAATGTCCCGCGAAGCCCCGCAAATGACACCAAAGGAGATAAGGCTTTCCAAGAGTTGCCAGCCTTTCCGCGGTGGAATGCAGACAGGCCAGTCCGTAATAAAGCTGCGTTTGTTCGGCATTTTGACACGGCAGCGAATGACGCAGCTCCGGAATCAGTTCCGCCTGCGTGAAGTCCTCCCGATACGGAGAATAGGCGAGTTCCGCATCATCGGTGAGCAAAAAGGTCTGAATATTATGCGTAAGAGCCTGCGTCAGCCAACTCGGCGGAACATGCTCTTCACGGAACATCGCATGACCGCCGCACCACAACGACCGGTAAATCCGCGGCAGTTGCGGCGAATCGATGTGACAGTTGTCCGCAACAAAAGACTCCCCAGCGAAAGCGTCGAGTGCCGACGTTTCGATTTCCGCATTGCCGTAAGCTCCGAGAAAGCCGGCATGCAAACGATCCAGCATCAGACAAATCCCATTCCTTGACATCGTATTTCCATCCTCTGTTTTTCAAGCACCGGCACAGTATTATAAACGTCAAGCCGCGACGCCGCAAGGATGTCTTTGCCGAGATGGAGCGTCATGAGATTCTTTCCGCCGCGGCTCCGCCGTAATATTTGGGCAAGCGACTCGGCGGAAACCGGTTTTTCCCCGATCCGTTTCTCCGGTGCAAAGGACTGCTGCCAAATCCCGCGAGCCGCCGCCGCTTGGGCGTTGAGTACGTATGTTCCGCCCGAGAGAAGGGAAATTCGGTCTGCAAGGAGTCCGGCAAAGAGAATGTCCTCCTCCGTATATTCCCCGTTCGTTCCCGCACAGAGAATGTGAATTTTTTCCTGTTTGAGCAGTTCTTCCGTCACCGCCGCCGCGTTCACAAAGGCTCCGATCATGATCCGGTCGGCGCGGAGTGCGTGAAAAACCGCTTTGGTTCCGTTCGTCGTCGAGAAAATCAGCGTGCGGCCCGCGACTCTTTCCGATGTGTATTCGTCCGGCGAGTTACTCATGTCGAAGCCGGGAATCAGAATTCCGTGACGCTCGCCGCCGAGCAAGACCTGTTCCGCAGGAGTTTCCTGCAGGAGTTTTTCCCGAAGCGTCACGGCGTCGTCCGCTTCCAACACGGGAATCACCCGTGCGGCGCCGGCATGCATCGCGGTGATCAGACACGTGCCTGCCCGAAGCACATCGACCGCCACAGCGGCTCCGCCGTCAAGCGTTTCCGCGGAAACGAGTTCCGGCAGTGCGTAAACATTCAGTATCGGCATGGGAATTTCCTTTGTTCCTTATTTTGTACAATGCTGATAGACCTGCAATGCCTGACGGATTTCACCGACATCATGCACCCGGAGAATCTGCACCCCCTGCGACGCCAGCCACAGACACGCCGCCGCCGTTCCCGGAAGCCGTTTTTCCGGTGTCTGCGAGTCATCGCGTCCGGTGAGTGCATCCAGAAACCGCTTGCGTGACACGCCGTAGAGCAGCGGAAACCCCAACGAATGCAGGGCGGCCGCCTCTTTCAGCAGCGTCAGATTGTGGTCGGCGTTTTTCCCGAATCCGATGCCGGGATCAAGCACGATCTGTTCCGGCGCCACGCCGTTTTCCAGACAAACATTCTTCCTCGCGGCGAGAAATTCCGCGACTTCCGCGGTAACATTTTCATAGTGCGGATGGTTCTGCATGGTTTCCGGCGTCCCCTGAAAGTGCATCAGACAGTAGCCCGCCCCGGTCTCGGCGATCAGCGGAATCATCTTTTCGTCGAAGGTTCCGGCAAAGATGTCATTGATGATGTCGGCTCCGGCCAGGAGCGATTCCTTTGCGACCTCGGCGCGGTACGTGTCGATGGAAACCGGCACCTCCAGCGTTTGACGGACCGCCTCAATCACCGGCAAAAGCCGTTTCTTTTCCTCATCCGCTCCGACCGTCCGCGAACCGGGACGCGTGCTTTCCGCACCGATGTCGAGCAGATCGGCTCCCTCGCCGCAGAGCCGCACCGCGTGATCGAGTACCGCTTCCACGCTCAATCGTCCGTGACGGTAGAACTGTCCGCCGTCGCTGAAACTGTCCGGCGTGACGTTAAGAATCCCCATCAGCAGAGGCTGACCGGTCCCGTGTATCACGCGAGTCCCGCATTTCCAAATCATGTTCCTTCGGATCCTTGTTTGCAATTTATGATTTGACTTCACCAACGTGCCGTTGCCTCGGTCGCGAGCCGCGACGGCCAACGTGAGGACGTTGGATCCCAGTAGGCTCACGCTCACTTCGTTCGGTTCGCTTCCGATGGACAATCTTTTCCAACTACATTCCTTTTTGTTCCGCTCGCGGACTCCAGTGAGCAACGCGAACGGGTTCGTGGCTCTCGGGACGGGGAACATGCTGTTCCATCGCAGTATGCCTTCGGCCTCCAGGTGGAAAGATTTCTCCAACTGGCGGCGAACCGAACGAAGTGAGCGTGAGCCTACAGGGATGCAACGCCCTCGCGTTGGCCGCCGGAGGCAGCATGCTGCTGCACCGCACTTGCCTTCCGGCTGCGTGGTCGGCATCTGATGGATAATCTTTTCAACCACTTTTCTTTTTTTCCGGCAACATATTCCTTTTTGTTCCGTTGGTTGATACCAGCGACTAACGGGAGCGGGTTATTGCTTCGGAGCGGTAGCTCCTACTGCGATCCAACGTGCTACGTTGGTTAGTTGACCAGTTCGCGGACTTCCTCGCTCCACGGACCGTTCTGGATCCGCGGATTCACCCACGCCGCCTGAAGCAAAACATCTTTTCCCTCTTCTTCCTCCCCGAAAATCAGCGTGTGATGCAGCCGCGTCGAAACCGCCTGCTGCCACTCCGGTTCTCCCTCGATTTTGTATTTGAGCAGAAAGCCGTAGAACTTCCCGTCTTTGAGGTATTCGGTCGGATGTCCGTGCAGCCGCGTCGAAACATAAACCGTCACCTCATGATGTTGGTCGCGAGCCGCGACGGGCGGTGTGCCTCCCAGCCTTTTCAAGGCGGTCGGCTTCAGTAGTTATTCTCTTCACGTTGTTCCGCTTGCCAATACCAGCAAACAACGCGAGCGGGTTTGTGGCTTTCGGGACGGTAGTCCCTTCTGCGGTGAAGCGGCACGCTTCCCCATTGCGACGAGCGTCTCATCAGGAACCGTCATCGTTCCCTTGAGTATCCGAATGTATCCGCTCAGAAACCGTTTCAGTGTAAGAAAGGCGGCGTTTTTGTTGGCGACGGTCAGACGGTTTTTCTTCAAGGGGTCTTTATTGACCGCATACGCCGCACCGGCCGGCGACCAGACCGCGTCAAACTGTTCATAAGTTCCGGCGGGAAGCTTCCAGTCGAGATGATGGAGGTGGCATTGTTCAAACATCATATCGGCCCACGCCATAAATTCCGCGTCCTTCCGCGGCATCGAACCATGAGTATGAGACATTCTTTTTTCTCCTGTGTTGAAAGGATATTGAAATGGAGCCGGAAACCTGACTCTTCCGCACATTTTAACACCTGTTTCTCACGAGGACCAGACAAAAAGAGGAAAAATCGCTGGATTTCGGGTCTGAAACAAGAGAATTTGAGCCGGTGGCGACGGAATCGCGGCTTTTTTCCACCCCAATAGAGGGAATTGAGTTACAAAAGGCAAATGCAGGGCTGCAAAAGGGAATTGGGGGGCTGCAAAAGGCAAATGTAGGGGCCGGGAAACCCCGGCGGGCGGTTTGCCTCCCAGCACCTTTGGTGCGGTCGGCGTCGGCTGGAGAAATCTTTCCAACTTGAGGCCGAAGGCAACTGCAGTGAAGCAGCATGCTTCCCGGCTGCGATGGAACGGCACGTTCCCCCGTTCGCGTTGCTCACTGGAGTCCACGAGCGGAAACAACGGCTCCAACGCAAGCAAACGGAAAGAGTATCGAACCGAACGGAGTGAGCGTGAGCATATTGGGATACAACGCCCGTGCGTTGGCCGTTGCGGCTCGCGACCGGGATAACTCTTGTTATCTGGTGTTTCCTGTAACATAGGAATGATTCAACGATTACGGGGCGGTTCCATAAGCCGCCTGCTCGCCTTCCGGCTTTTTCTCCGTTTCGTTCCGCTTCGGCCTCGCTGCCGGGGCATCATCACGTCGTCCCGAAGGCATTGCGGTAATATCAAGCGTTGAGCCGACCGGTAAAACCGTGATTTCAGGGGCGGCATTCTTCCGCAGGGAAACATGATGGATCTCATGAATCAATCCCGCGGCGGGATCAATCCGGTCCAGTTTTCCGCCTGTCGTTGCCAGGGTAAGGTATTGGATGCCGTTCTTTTCATTGCAGGTCATGCGGTGAATATGTCCGGCAAAAACCGCTTTCACATTTCCCGCCTCGACGAAAGCCGCGTGAACTTTGTCCCAATCGTTTCCATAACCTCCTCCCAGCCAGC
>JAISQK010000054.1 GCA_031274255.1 Planctomycetaceae bacterium
GTTGCCGCAGGAGTAACGTTTGTCAACGGTGAGGCCGTCGTCATGCCGAACGATGGTCAAATGCTCGAAGCGGCGAAAGAGATCACCAAGGAGAAAAACGTTGCGTAACGGAAGACGCCTTTGATTCCATTAAAAGAAAATAGAACATCGAAAACGCTTCACCATTTTTCAAAAATCCAAACCTTTTTCAAATACTTTCATACACAACTATTGACAATAGCTCCTTGTGCTGAGAAGCGGCTGCGCTATAGAAAAACTGCAGGAGCGGGATAGGGAGAAAACCAAAACGCTGATAGTGATGTATTCGGTTATCGCGGTGTTTATTATGAACCTGACTTATATAGCGCGGGTAAATCCCGAACTACCATGCACGATACTGTTTGACGAAGAGGAATGGAAAGTCTTGTATTGTGTAGCGAACAGAACGAAGAAAGCGCCTAAAAAACCGTACACGATAGCGGAAGCGGTGGAGCACATAGGCAATCTCGGCGGCCCTCGGCGTGCGCCCAGTGACGGTCCGCCCGGTGTCAAAACAGTTTGGCGGGGTCTACAGAAATTCTACACCCTCTACGACTATAGGGAAATGTTCGATTTTACGGGTCAAGTTTAGCTCTAAGAGGCCATGAGGCAAGTGCGGTGCAGCAGCATGCTGCCTCCCGGCCTCTTCAAGGCGGTCGTTTTCAGTTGGAAAATCTTTCCCGCTAAAAATAAAATACCACCCCTGTAAAATAAACTTCTTTATGGCTAGAATAAAAGGATAAAAAGGAAAAACAGCCATCCATCCCTACGAATTCCACATCTCACTTCGCGAAATCCACAATGCACGAACTGACTGAAAACCTGAGCCGGCTTTTACTAAGGGACCTCCTCATCATTCTGACGGCCGGACTTCTGGCCGGGATGCTCTGCAAACGGATGCGCATTCCTATGGTCATCGGACATCTGGCCGTCGGCGCGTTGATCGGAGGGAGCTTTCTGAACTTTCTGCCGCTCGCCGAAGAACCCGCGGGAATCGACGCCCCCGCGGAAGACGGCAGGCCGCTCGAAACGCTGATCCGCGAAAATCTGCCGCAAGACAATCTTCACGGCACAGAAGACATTTTAAACGACACGGAAAACGTTCCGCATGACACGCAAGACGCTCCGCAAGAGATGGAAAATAGAGAGAAGCCGGGTGGAATTGATGAAGGAATAAGGGGGAATATTAATAATAAGAGGGGAGACATTGAAGGATTAGCGGAAGATCGCGAGCCCTTAGAAGATGCCTCCGGCAGTCAACGCGAGGGCGTTGGATCCCGGATGGGACTGCCGTCCCGAAACAATGACTCGCTCCCGATGGTCGCTGATACTAATGAACAGAAAAACGAGGAAAAGATGACATCGGACGCCGACCGCACGAAAGTGCCGGGAGGCTACTGGGATCCAACGCCCTCGCGTTGGCCGCCGGAGGCGTCCCGGCCGGGATCCAATGCTCGCACGTTGGCTTCGGGGGTGAAGACTGTACTATTCGAAAGAAACCTTCTGGAAGGTCTGGCGCACTTCGGAGCCATCCTGCTCCTCTTCGCGATCGGAATTCAGTTCTCCCCGTCCGAAATCACTCAGGTTTGGAAGTATTTTGTCCTCGGCGGCTCCGTCCAGATGTTCGGCGTCATTCTGCCGCTCACCCTCCTGTTTCCCCTGTGCGGCCTCGACTGGAAAACCGGCTTCGTGATCGGGGCGGCGGTCTCCCTCAGCTCCACCGTGCTGGTCTTCAAGTCGCTCGAAGATATGGGGCACGCCAAAACCTCGCACGGAATGCGGATGGTGGCGATCCTCCTCTTTCAGGATATCGCCGTCGTGCCGCTCCTGCTCCTCCTCCCGATGCTCGGAAGCGCCCGGGGAAATCTGCCGGAACTCTGTGCCTCGGTCTTTGCCATGCTCGTTCATTCCCTGCTGTTCCTCGCCCTGGTGATGATTCTCCGCTACCTCGTCTGTATGCGATGGGTGCAGCATCTTGCCGCCCTCCGAAGCGCGGAGATTCTCGCCCTGTTTTCCGTCGTCCTCATTCTCGCCGTCTGCGGAACCGCCGTGCGGCTCCAGCTTCCCGCCGCACTCGGCGGGCTGGCCGCCGGGGTCGTCCTGAGTGAAAACCGGCTCACCCATCAGATCTCCGCCATCACCCTGCCGTTCCGCGAAACCTTTTCCGCCATCTTTTTCGTCAGCCTGGGCGCCATGTTCGATTACCGGATTCTCCTGGACGCCCCCGCGGTCACCCTCGGCGCGTTCGCCGGTCTCCTCACCCTCAAAACGCTGGTCGGCGGACTCGCGTTCCGGCTCCTCGGCATTCCGTGGAAAACCGCCGTTGCGCTCGGGCTCGGCATGTCGCAGCTCGGGGAACTCTCCTTCGTCATCCTTTCCGACGCAGCCGCCCGCGGGATGTTCTCCCAGGACATCTATCAGCAAATGCTGCTGATCGCTCTGGTCAGTCTGCTGATGACGCCGCTCTTTCTCCGCGTGGCGCAGAACCGTTTCAATTCGCAGCTCCTCTCCGAAGGGGACGAATCCCGCCATCCGGTGCGGCTTCATGCCCCGGCGTCCGGAACCCGGAACGCGATCGTCGTCGGACTCGGCCCGGTCGGCTCCAAGATTGTCTCGTTCCTCGAACTTTCCGGGCTGAATGTCTGCCTTGTCGACATGAACCCGATCAATCTGCACCCGTACGCCCAGGAAGGGTTCCGCACCGTCGCCGGCGACGCCACGAATCTCTCCTCGCTTCAGCTCGCGGAAATTTCCGAATGCCATCTCGCCGTCATTACCGTCCCCGACGATGACATCGCCGCCGATGTCACCGGCGCGGTGCGGGCCGCCAATCCCCGCTGCAGCATTATGGTCCGCTGCCGCTACCTCGTCAACCGCAGAAATCTCCTCAGCGCCGGGGCGAATAAAGTGATTTGCGAAGAAGCGGAAACCGGCGGTCTGATCATCCGCTCCCTGGAAAAACTGGTGTGAGTATAATAGAGTCCGAAAGACCGCCGTTCCGCCGGGTGGACGCCGAGGCTCGTCCGCGGAAGGAAGGCCGCCGTCCCCGGAATCCCCATCCCCCCTACAGGAGAAAACCGTCATGCATCTTCTTCTCGCACAGCCCCGCGGATTTTGCGCCGGAGTCCGGCGGGCGGTGGAAATGCTGACCTCGGTGACGGAGAAATCCGCCGCGCCGGTCTGCGTGTATCATGAAATCGTCCACAACACGTATGTGGTGGCGGGGTTCCGAAATCGGGGGGTCCGCTTTGTCGAGACGCTGGAAGAGGTCCCGGAAGGGGCCGTGCTGGTCTTCTCGGCACACGGCGTTTCCCCGGCCCTTCGCGACGCCGCCCGGCAACGGAATCTGACCGTCATCGACGCCACATGCCCGCTCGTGGAACAGGTTCACCAAAAGGTGCGGCAGTTTGCGTCGCGGGAATACCGGATCCTGTATATCGGCCATCCGGGACACGATGAAGTGACCGGCATTCTCGCGGAAGCCCCGGATCAGATCACGCTCCTCGCCGATGTCCGCGAAATGGAGTCGCTGGAAATTCCGGCGGCGGCCAAAGCGGTCTGTTTGATGCAGACAACGCTCTCCGCGGACGAAACGCGCGAAATGCTGCGGAAATGGCAGATCCGATTTCCGCAGATGGAGATTCCCGAGTCCGGCGGGATTTGCTACGCCACGCAAAACCGGCAGAACGCCGTCCGGCAGCTCGCCGGGGAAGCGGATGCCGCTTTGATCGTCGGAAGCGCGAACAGCTCCAACAGCCGGCGGCTTTGCGAACTGGCATCGGCGGCGGACATTCCGGCGTATCTGATTGACGGGCCGCAAGAGATTCGTCCCGCCTGGTTGGACGGCTCGGAAACCGTGCTGATGAGCGCCGGCGCCAGTGTGCCGGAAAACATCGTGCAGGAATGCGTTCATTTCCTCCGAAACCGTTTCGCCGCCACCGTCGAGGAACGCGTCATTCATACGGAAAACATCTCATTCCCGGTCCGATTCGGGAGTGTGTGAGACGGTTGGCGGCGGATGTCCCCGGAAGAAACCGGAAGACCCGCCGTCCCGGCGGAAAAAGTCCTTTTTGGGAAAGATTTCCGCGAAACGCTTGACAGTTCGGGAAATCTTCGCTAGGATAGTGCGTTATGCGGTTTGGTCCGCAGTGCTTGAACGACAGAAAATTTCCACAAACTCGAAGTCTCAAGCAACGAGACCGTATTGTCTTCCGGGAAAATACGGCGGCTCTTTGTAATTTATTACAAAACTTAAACACTCAAGCGCGAATGTCGTCTTCCTTTGGGGAGCAACGTTTCGCGTCTGTGTTTAAGGGCCGTGGAAAGCCTTCTGTCGGGACGCATCACAAACGTGCTCCCTTTTTCTATGCACCGGAAAGTTCTTCTGTCTGCGGTGAATCGGGACTTTTTCAACTCACAATCGGTCTGATTCTCCCGGAAAGAAAAAAGATTTCCATTCGTTCCCGGACAGAATCATTCATACGGTGCCTCCGGAGGCGGTCAAATGCTGACAAATGAAATCATGCGGAAACAGGGTCAATGGCTCTTCCGATGGAGAAGTTATCTTCCTCTTTTGTTTTTGATTTTCCTGATCCCTGCGTTCCGGCAATACCGCGACCTGTTTGAGAACCGTTATTACAATTTGTTTTGGGAAATGGGGTGTCTTGCGGTCGGGTTGACCGGGTTGGGAATCCGTGCGGCGACCGTCGGCTATGCTCCCCGTAACACTTCCGGGCGTCACACACGGGAACAGATGGCAGAGGCTCTCAATACCAAAGGGATGTATTCTCTCCTTCGCAATCCGCTTTATTTCGGAAATTTTTTTCTCTGGTCCGCTCCGGTGCTGTTTCTCCATAACCTTTTGCTCTCTCTGGCTTTTATTCTGATTTTCGTTTTGTATTACGAACGGATCATCATAGCGGAAGAGATGTTTCTTCAGGAAAAGTTCGGCGAAATGTACACTCAATGGGTGTCCCAAACTCCTGTCTGGTTTCCGCGGCATTTCCGCTGGCAAAAACCGGACATTTTCTTTTCATGGAAAACGGTGATCCGGCGTGAATATCACGGTTTTTTCGGATTGATCGCGGCAATGACCGTCATGAAACATGTCAGCGAAATTTTTCTCCATCAGACGGCCGCCCCTGATCAAGTCTGGACGGCGATTTTTGCTGTCGGCACAGGAATTTATCTCGGGATCCGTTTTCTCGCCAAGCAGACAAAGGTTCTTCATGTCGAAGGACGGTGAAAACCTCAGAGAAGCAACATGCTCTTCCCTTACATAATGGCCGTATATGTTAATTGCGGCCGTACCTGCCGGTCTCAATCCACCCCGCCGCGGCGTGAGTTGTAGTTGCCCACCCGCCGCTGCCCCCGATACCAGTCGAGCCACCGGTTCGTGTCGTAGCCGAAATCTTCCGATGTGATCTTTTTCAGGGCCTTGAGAACATCCGTGTTTTTGAGTTCCTTGTGTTCGACCACCGTTTTTTGTCCGGTGGTAAAGCCGGTATTCCCGCGATTATTGAATCCGACATCATAGCCGCCGCTTCCCAGAAGTTTCGTTTCGGAATGCTGTGTCACCAGAGCGTTGATGAGTTCCAGAGTCGCGGCTTTATCGTTCAACTTTCCGAGTGCCGCCGCGGATTTGTTAATCGTGCTATTGTCGGGACTGCGAAGAAAACGGGTAAAATAACGGGTGACTCCGGGATGAGGCCGTAACAGTTCCAGAGCGGTGTACGCCACCTCAGGCACGCGGTCGTTCATCGAAACATCGGCAAGGGCGGAAAACGCCTCCACTGTTTCGGCCTTTTCAAGTGCTTTCAGATAAATAATACGAAGATCCGCGTCCGGTTCCTTTTGTAAAAGTTCAACAATTGGCCCCACCGCCGCAGGATCATTGAGAGCGTAAAGTTCGTTTGCGGCAGCCTTTACGTTACGTCCGTGCAGCCCTTCGGCAATTTTTGACACTCTTTTTCTCAGTTCGCCGTTTTCATTCTTTTGCTGAAGTTTCCCCTCTTCAATGGCGGCTCGCTCCGCCGTGATCCAATGTCTGTCCTTGTACACATACCCCATGTTGGAACGTTCTTCCTCACGGGTAAGCCAGTCGCCGTTGATTTTCGTGTAGCCGAGTGCCTTGCGAGCCTCCCCTTGCTCCGGGTCAAGCTCAATCACCTGACGAAAGTGCATCGCAGAAAGACTGTCCATTTTGTATGTTTTGCACAATTTCGCAAGTTTCAGATGATTTTCGACATTATTCTCATAAAACGGAGCGGCATTTTCATAACTTGTTTGCTCTTTTGAAACATCTTTATAAATTCGCGCAACAGGATTTTTGTGTTCCAGTTCCAGTAGGATTCCCTCTTTGGTCTTGACCGTCCAGCGTTTTTGCTCCATTTGCGGCGATGTCTCAATGATTCCCTGCACGGCACCGCCGTTGCGCAACGAAAAAATTTCTCCGTCCACAAAACAGCAGAATGCCGGACAGAATATCAACACCAATAAGAGGATACGGCATTTCATGACATTTTTCCCGTCGTTCGAAACCTACCGGATTTGGAGGAACTGATACTTCGGCGGGGAAACTCCCTCGGGAATTTCTCCGGTAAAAACACTATTCACAAACCGGAGCTGTTCACGGTCAATGCGGAAATTGTCCCCTTTTTGGACGATGTACCGTGTGTCCGGCATTCCTCCGAAAGCGTAAGAGCCTGAAACCTGACACGGAAACCAGTGTCCTTCCTTGTTTTCATCAATGAGATAGAACTCCGCATAACAATGCCCTTTGACGAAAACGGTCCTCGCCGGAACTTCTCCCGCCCGGCAAATCGCGACAAATAACGCACACATATCCTCACAGTCTCCCTCACCGTCTTTGAGAACGGCAACAGCACCTTTAACCGGTGCGTTCTTTAATTCTTCTCGGTATTTCACTTTTTCACGTGTGTAAGTGTAAACCGCCTCGATTTTTTCCCAATCCGTTTCCTTATTTTGAGTGACTTCTTTGAAAATGTCACGGAATTTCCGTTCTTTGCTTTCGATTTTCGGACTCGGCTGGAGATGAACCCGGACATCTTTCGGCGATGTCTTGGGGATGCTGTACCGTGAGGTGTCCGTCGGGGCAATCTGTTCGTGCCGTGTCACTTCAAATGTGACCGAAACATGGACCTTTTTTTCCGCCGCCAATTTCGGAATGGTGATTTGCATAAGTCTTGCCCCTGTAAATGCTCCATTTCCCACATCTTCGTAACGAACCTTCGCCGTAGGGGGAATTTCCTCTTTGACAATCCGTACCGTCTGTTCCGGCCATTCCCTCGGTACGACCACGGTGGCCGTAAGTTTTGTAGATGCTCCATTTCCTCCGGTCAACCGGATTCCGGCGACACATTCGGTCGTTTGAACTCTCCCCATTTTCGGACCTTCATCGGCCTTGAGGATTTCTTCGGCAGTCCGTTCCGGCTTTGTTCCGCCTCCAATGGAAAGTTGTGCCTGAAGGGGAGTACCCTTGAGAAAGACGGAAAGTAATGTTACAATAATGAATAAGGTTTTGAACGGTATCATGTTTTTGAGAAATGGCAGGGAATTTCGGGAAGTGGAATCGGACTCAACTCTATTATTATACTCTATTCAACCCTTCACGAAAAAGCAAGAAAAATCCATCGCAAAGAAAAAGAAGCATGAAACTTTTTTATCACGAACAAGGAACAGGCCGGACGGTTGTTTTTCTACACGGTTTTCCAATGGATCACACCCTTTGGACGGCAGTCTCCCATCGATTGAGTGCGTCGTATCATGTTGTGACACCGGACCTTAGAGGATTCGGCCGTACACCGGCGGAAAATCACACCGCAACAATGGAGGCGATGGCCGACGACATTTCCGAACTGATACAGACGCAGTTAAAACCGGAAGAGCCGATTGTTCTATGCGGTTTGTCGATGGGAGGTTACGTCGCCATGCCCTTTGTACGGAAATATCCGCATCTTCTCGCCGGACTGATTCTGACCAATACGCGAACCACGCCGGATTCTCCTGATGTTGCCGCAAACCGGCTGCGGACAGCGGAAAAACTTCTGACAGATGGAGTCGAACCGCTTGTTGCGATGATGATTCCAAACCTTCTTGGAGAATGGACCTTGGAAAACGAACCGGAAATCGTACAAAATATCCGCCGGATGATGCTTGCCCAGTCGCCGCCGGGACTCGCCGCGGCGGCACGCGGAATGGCACAACGTCCTGACACAACGGAACTTCTGCCGAAAATCCCGTGTCCGGTACTGACTGTTTGCGGTGAAGAGGACCGGATTTCGCCGCCGTCGGAAATGGATGAAATGTCACAAAAAATTCAGAATGCGGTTTTTTCCGTTATTCCGAAAGCCGGACATCTCCCGCCGATGGAAAATCCGCGGCCATTTTGTGAAATTGTCGAAAATTTCTTGCAAAACATTCTCCAAAAATAAAAAAATATCGATATATTTGTTTCGACATCTAGGCAATCGCCGATTTCTCTGTAAAATCTGCAAAATAGTCTTACTAAGAGATTTTATTCATTTTATTGCTTTAGGTACTTTTTCATGTGATTTGTGTGCAAGAATAGGTAATTAAAGTCATTTACAAAAACCTTTCAGGTGACTCACTGATGAGAGCAATAGAAATCAGTAAAGGTTTGAACCTGCCGATTGCGGGGAAACCGATCCAGCAAATGGACAGTCAGTACGGCGGCGGACAAAACGGCAACGGACCGGTGTTGAAACTCCTGGCGGTCAATGGTCCCGATTACGTCGGGATGAAACCGCAATTCCATGTGGAAGCGGGTGATACGGTCAAAATGGGACAAGTTCTTTTTGAAGATAAGAAGAATCCCGGTGTCTTGTTCACGTCCCCTGGAAGCGGCAAAATCCGCGCCATCAATCGCGGCGAAAAGCGTGTTTTCCGTTCGGTGATCATTGAACTGGACGGCGACGGCATGAAAAGTGTCGATTTTCCCAAGTTCGCCCCCGAAAAACTGGAATCGCTTGAGGAAGCCGAAGTCAGGGAGAATCTGATTCAATCCGGGTTCTGGACCGCTTTTCGGACGCGGCCGTTCAGTCAGACGCCGCCAATTCATTCCAAACCGCACTCCCTTTTTGTGACCGCGATTGATACATCGCCGCTTGCCCCTGATCCGGTGGTCGTCATTCAGGAACGGTGGGAGGATTTCCAAAACGGTCTGAAGGTACTCAGTCCTCTCTGCGGAAAACGGCTTTATCTCTGTGTGGGTGAAAACTTTCCGGTGAAAACGGTCGAAAAACTCTGGTTTCTGGAAACGGTCGTCTTCAAAGGGCCGCATCCGGCAGGGCTTCCCGGAACGCATATTCATTTTCTTGACCCTGTCAGTTCGCAGAAAACGGTCTGGCACATCGGATATCAGGATGTGATCGCCATCGGACAGCTCTTCACCACCGGTCAATTCCCAACAGAACGTGTCATTGCTCTTGCCGGACCGCTGGTGAAAAAACCGCGGCTGATCCGTACCCGGCTGGGAGTGTGTATGAAAGAGGTCCTTGTCGAGGAACTCACGGAACAGAAGATTCCCCGCGTGATTTCCGGGAACGTGCTTTCCGGCCGTACTGGCGAAGACAACGGACTTTGGGGACTCGGACGCTTTCACAATCAGATTTCCGTGATTGAAGAATATTCTCACCGGACATTCTTCGAGTGGCTGTATCCCGGACTGCGGATTTATTCCATGACCCGGACTCTCCTTTCGAGTTTGCTGCCTGTCCTGAAATTCCGGCTGAACACGGCGACTCACGGCGGACATCGGGCCATTTTCCCGGTGAAACAGTTTGAACAGCTTGTCCCGCTCGACATTTTGCCGGTTTTTCTTTTCCGCGCGTTGGAAATGGGAGATGTCGAACAGAGTGAGGCACTGGGGTGTCTCGAACTGGACGAAGAGGATGTGTCGCTCTGTACGTTCGCCGACCCTGGAAAGAACGACTATGGAAAAATGCTCCGTAAGATGTTGACCCTCATTCAAAAAGAAGGCTGATACCGAGCCTGCGTTGCAGTTCCCTCCCTCCCGTAATTAGAGTCAACTTTCGCGTTGCTCTCCGCGAAACGGCAGCCTCATAAGGTTGTCGCCGTACCGGAACCCTGGAAATTTCAACATCAATTTGAGTATACTATTCCCCGTACCATCAACAAAGAACAAATCTGCCATGTGGATTCTCAGAAAATTATTTGACAAAGCGGCTCCTCACTTTGAAAAAGGGGGAAAACTTCACGGACTTTATCCGCTTTTTGAGGTGATCGACACGTTTTTTTTCACACCGCCGAAGGGAACCGAAGGAAGCTGTCATGTCCGCGACACGCTTGATTTCAAGCGGATGATGATGGTGGTGGTGTATGCCTTGATTCCGTGTACGCTGATGGCGATGTACAACACCGGTTATCAGGCGAATCACGTGATGGCGGTCATGGAAACCTCAGGGGAACTTCCATCGGCGACCGGATGGCGTGCTCCCTGTTTCGACCTTCTTAACCGTTGGGGCGAATCGTGTTTCGGAAGCCGGTTTTTGTACGACCCCGCCAACATTCTCGGCTGTTTCCTTCATGGAGCGTTTTATTTTCTTCCGGTCTACATCGTGACGCTGATTGTCGGCGGATTCTGGGAAGTCCTGTTCGCGATTGTCCGTAAACATGAAGTCAACGAAGGGTTCCTTGTGACCGGCTTGCTCTTTCCGCTCACGCTTCCCCCTACGATTCCGCTCTGGCAGGTGGCCTGTGGAATTTCGTTCGGCGTGGTACTCGGAAAAGAGGTCTTCGGCGGAACCGGCCGGAACTGGCTGAATCCGGCACTGGCAGGGAGAGCGTATCTGTTTTTCGCCCACGCCGGTCAAATCTCCGGAAATACGGTCTGGACAGCGGTGGACGGTTACTCCGGTGCCACACCGTTGAGTGCGGCAACGGCCTCTGACGGCGGAGCGGTGGCTTTGGCGACCTCCCATTTCACATGGCTCGACAGTTTCCTCGGCTTTATTCCCGGTTCAATGGGGGAAACGTCAACACTGGCCTGTCTGTTCGGTGCGGCCGTGTTGATTTTTACCGGTGTGGCGTCGTGGCGGATTATGGCGTCCATGACAGCGGGTGCTCTCGGAATGGCGTGCCTGTTCAATTGGCTGGGAAGCGGAACGAACGCCGCGTTTTCCATCGCGCCGCACTGGCATTTCGTACTGGGAGGTTTCGCTTTCGGTGCGGTGTTCATGGCGACCGATCCGATCAGTTCCGCCATGACAAAAACAGGTCAGTGTTTATACGGTCTGTTCATCGGGGTACTGATTTTGATTGTCCGTGTCCTCAATCCGGCATTTCCCGAAGGAACCATGCTTGCCATTCTCCTCGGAAATGTGGTTGCACCGTTGATGGATTATTACGTCGTGAAACGGCACATCGCCAAACGGACGGCAAGAGCGACCGCAAAATAGAAAATGTGTTTTACAACGTTATTGTTATTTTTACTTTAGAAAAACTTTATGAATTATACAAAGAAAAATTCGCCTAGAAATATTGAAAATCAACATGAATCTTCTGATGCAGGGTATTTTACTGACAATGTTTATGCTAATATTTTACTCCATGAATTTTTTTGGCATGGTTTTCTAGGTAAAGTTGATAACAAGTATGCCAAAAATGGGTCTTTAGAAAGTACCAACGCTTTCTATTCTACCCTGCTTGATCTTTCACCATACAGAGACGCCATCAATAAAAAAATCAACTGATGGCACATTTCAATTCCACTTTATAATTATTTGCAAAGGCATGAGACTCACAATTTTTTTCTGAATCTTATGCCATTTGTTCCAAATACTTTTTTGGAGGCAGTCAAATATGAACGTAACAGATGTCTATGATAGTGATGGTCTTTTGACTTTACTTAAAGGGGAGAAAACATTTATTCCCATGATTGACAGAACCCCTTTGAATATCAGTTTGTCAACTCTTTTTTTTATAGCCGCGTTATATCTGTTGTATCGCGCGTTTCGTATAAAAATATGTAAAAGGGAGCCGGACACAGCGGACAAAAAATATGATATTAGGCAGGTCTTGTTGAAAATCACTTTAATCCTCGTTGCCTTTTTTACTATCTTTTTTTCTGTTGTCAGTAAAAGAACTATTTTTCTTCTTTGTACCGATTGCTGTGTTTGGTACGAGTTTGATGAATATCGGATTTTTGGAAAACTTGTAAAATTGGACCATTTTATTACGACTTGTCAAGCTCAAGACATTCTATGTATGAAAAGAAGAAATGGCTATTGTTTTCATCATTACGAAAAAACTCATTGCACAAAATACTGGGGGTGTCTTATTCCAACACGAGAGTATCATATCGGAAATTTTTACTGGGCAGGCTATAGTGGTACAGCTTATGATGAGCCTTATGTTATTACAAACATTTTTAAATATATTGATGCCAGAGATGAGTTCGGACGTCGCTATACAAAAGTTTACACCAAAGGTGAATTGATGTACGAGGGAAACAGATTGCAATCACAGGCAGATTTAAGAAATCGACAAGAACCGGAGCAAAATCAAGCACCGGTTCAGGAAATGCCGGATACGCAACTGGAATTTCCGGAAAACATGCCCCCGTCCTCTGATCCATTTGAGAACCAATTAAAAAGTTTTGATTCTGCCGAAGAAGAATCAAATGAATCGTCGGAAACATCGGATGAGTTTGAAACGGATGAAAATAAAAAAGAGGATAAGTGATTCCTTTAAGAAAGCAATACAAGCATTTTTAGTCTCGATTAATCAATAGTATTACACCAACCACTTTAAAAAAGCTGGGAACAACTTTAGGATTTTAGTTTTATGGTTTCAAGTCTGTTTTTTGGGTATCGGATACTGAAAAGATAAAGTCAAAATTCAGGAAATGAGTTATGAAATCACTATTGCTATGTGATTAATTGGTTTTTAAAAGTAAATAGGAAAATGATCATGTCTTTTTACAATGACAATTTACTCGGTTATCTGGAATGGATGAACTCGGAATTTCCTGCAATTGATCGAGGAAGTTTTTTTTCAGCATTATCGGCATTTTTTTTCCTGCTTGCTCTTTCTCTGATTACAGGGGGAATTTTTTCCGTCCCTGTAATGTTGTCAAAAGAATCGTCCTGTTATTTTTCGGATTGGTTTTGTTTTATTTTGCAGTATTTGCCACGATTGATGTTGAAAAAGAATGCGGAATATGCGGAGTGTCTTTTTGTTACCGTGAAATACGGATTTGCGGTTTATTATGCTATCGCGATAAATATGTCACGAGAGAAAAAGAGGTCGGTTTCTTAATTTCATTCCCTCAAAAGTCTGGGAGATGTTCACACATTTATACGACAAAAACCAGAATAAGAAATTGGGGAGGATTTATACCAACAGTAGAGTATTATTTTGGCGATATCATAACCAGAATTGTTGATTCCGCGAATAGTCCGGTGTTTGAACCGTATCCTGTTACGTGCCGGATGAAAATTGTTGATCGTATTGATGAGGAGGGAAATCACTATTCAGCGGTTGTAACAGAACCGTAAAAAAGCTGTTCTTCAATCATGAATTTTTTTGGCATGGTGTGCTTGGATACACCGGACATAGTGGAGGATGAAGGAACTATTGGAAGAGCTGGTTACACCAATCTTGTCAATATGTCAGCATACGCTTCGGCGATCAATGCGAAATTTAACTAGATCCAATAATTTTACAAGATATCTGAAACATCAGAGACGGGTTAAAAACATTCTTTGATGTTTTAGACCACTTTAAAATTTTTCAGGAGAGATATAATGGAAAATACAAATAACCTTTTAGGATATTTCAAAGAGTGGCATGAATATTCACCGGTAGTGGACAGGACAGGTTTTTTTGCATGTCTGTCCGTAATTTTTGTTCTGGTTGCGATAATCATTCTCCAGATGGTTTTTAAATCCTTGTTTTTCAAAAAACCGGTATCAGGAATCCTCCGCAAGATTTTTATGATTTCAAGATCAGTCCTTGTCTTGATAAGTGTTGTTATCATTTATTTTTCCGCTGTTTCAACAAGAGAAATTTTAATGACATGTCCCAAATGCGGTGTCAGTTATACATATAAAGAATTGCGGATTTGTGGAAAACTGATTTCGCTTTATGATTTCATGTCTTCGTATAAACCGCAATGTCTCACAATGAGAAGGTTTCCCGGTGGTCAGTATTGCTATCATAGTACTTTTATCGTAAGTCAAAAATGCAAATACTGGGGGGGAATCATTCCAACACACGAATACTGGGTTGGTGAGCAGCTTTGGCTGATGCAGGAAGATATCTATGCTGCTGATGAACCTTATTATATTACAGATAAAATGAAACTGTTTAGCGTAATGAATGAGAATGATCCGGGACGGTCCTATTTAAAAGTAGTTATTTCTGACGACAAAGAATATAGTTCACCATCCCAATCCGGCTTAAGCAATCAATCGGAGCCGGAGCAGAATCAAACACCGGTTCAGGAAACGCCGGAAGAGTCTGAAACGAGTGACGTTCCATTTCAAAACATTAACAATCAATAAACCGTTTAATCAGCAGTCGTTAGCAGGAATGAATTTTCTATGGAGCCAACTGATAATATTTTAGATTATATGATAGAAGTTCATAATACTCTCCCAATGATCAACCGGACAAGTTTTTTTGGAGGTGTTTCATTGGGTTTGGTGTTACTTGGACTTGTGATGATTTATCTGGCATATCTCATACCGTCTTACCGAAAAAATGGTATCAGAAAAATTTTGTCAAATTTTTTAAAAGCGGTATTATGTTTTACGGCTCTGGTGGTTATTTTTCTGGCATCCTTTTCTTCGAGAGAAATCTCTATGATTTGTGCGGCCTGTCAGACAAGATATACTTTTGAAGAAACACGTTTTTTGGGAAAACGGATCAGTATCGGTAATTTTCAAGTGGATGCTAAACCGGAGTGTCTCATTTCACGTCCTGTCGGCATAACAAAATTTCGTTGTTCTCATAGTTTTTGTACAGAATATTGTATCCGGTACTGGGGTGGAATCATTCCCGCTACGGAATACTATATCGGAGAAGTGTTATGGTTATCTCATCCCGATGATCCCAATGAGTCCATTATTCTTAATCGAAATATGAAACTGATTAAAAATCTCAGAGATGAAAACGGATATCCCTACACAAAAGTAGTTGTTCCAGAGGAAAGCGGAATTGCCGGAGAAAACAAATCAAATTGACATGGAAGAAAAAGAATTTTGACAGATTTGGTAATATCAGTTGGTAAAATAAAAAATATGGATATAATGGTATCGTCATATGAATCACACTCAGTAATGCAATTAAGGGAAACCAAGAATGAACTGTTCTTCCGACAATCTTCTTGATATGCTTAAATGGGAGCGTATAGAGTTTCCCATGATTGACCGGACTCATTTTTTTACCTGTTTATCCACGATTTTTGTTACTTTTGCTCTGTTTCTCATTTTTGTTGCGATACGATGGAATATCCATCAAAAAACAGAGGTCAATGAAAATTATGGAAAACGGAAAAATAGGAGCATGTTGTGTAAGATCGTATTGTTTGTTTTGAGTTTAATGATCATTTATTGTTCAGTTGTTACGAAAAAACAAACAGGTTTGATATGTCCTCATTGTTGTACTTCCTATACATATGAGGAATACCGGATTTTTGGTAAACTGGTGTTATTGGACCGGTTTGAAACAAGGGATCCGCCTGCAAATGTGATTTTCAAACGTCTTGGGAATGATACTTATTGTAGTCATTCTTATCAGGTTGAGGGAAGAATCAGATATTGGGGATGTATCATTCCGGTACGGGAATATTATTATGGTAATATAACATGGGGTTTGTCTGATGATTCACAATTCAGACATCCCTATTTCATTACAGATAAAATGAAACTAAGATACGAACGTGATGAAAAGGGACGAATGTATGTGAAAGTGGTTATTTCTGACGACAAAGAATATAGTTCACCATCCCAATCCGGCTTAAGCAATCAATCGGAGCCGGAGCAGAATCAAACACCGGTTCAGGAAACGCCGGATACGCAACTGGAATTTCAGGAAAACATGGCCCCGTCCTCTGATTCATTTGAGAATCAATTAAAAAGTTTTGATTTTGCCGAGGAAGAAGAATCAAATGAATCGTCGGAAACATCGGATGAGTTTGAAACGGATGAAAATAAAAAAGAGGATAAGTGATTCCTTTAGGGAAACAATGCAAAAATTTTAGTCAATACAGGTAAAACAATGGGTAATGAATCAATTTTCAAAACATTAATGGTCGCTGTCGGAGTTTCCGCGGTTTGCGCCGTGTTGGTTTCGGTGACGGCCAAATCGCTCGAAAGCACACAGATTGAAAACCAAAAGCTCGACAAAAAACGGAACATTCTCGTTGCCGCCGGGGTGATCGATAGCCGCGGGTATCTCCTTCAAAAGGAGGACGCCGCCAAAACTCTCGCCGACATCAAGGAGGAGTTCGCCAGACTTATTCCGCAGGTCATTGATCTTGAAACCGGCCGTGTTGTTGAGGGAATGGAGCCGGAGGAAATCGAAAAGATTGACCCGAAAAAACAGGTGAAATCCGAAGCGGACCGTATCAAACTCTCTCAGACGACCGATATTTCCGGCATCAAGTTCAAACCGAAACAGGCGGTCGTTTATGTGCTGAACGATGGGGCGGGCAAACCGCTGCGTTACATCTTTCCGATCTTCGGCAAGGGGCTGTGGTCAACGATGTACGGTTACATCGCTCTGGAGTCCGACCTGAACACCGTATCCAACATCACGTTTTACGACCACGGCGAAACTCCGGGACTCGGCGGCGAAATTTCGAATCCCAAGTGGCAGGCGAAATGGGCGGACAAGCGGATCTTCGACACGTCCGGCAAACCGGTACTCAAGGTTTTCAAAGGTCACGTGCCGGAAAGCGATCCCGCCGCGGCCTACGAAGTGGACGGCATTTCCGGTGCCACTCTCACCGGTAACGGGGTCAGCAACACGGTGCGGTTCTGGCTCGGTGAAAACGGTTTCGGACCGTATTTAAAGGCACTCAGGGACTGAAGGAAAAGATTTCGTATTAAGTTCAGTTGAAACATCATTTAATCATAACTCGGGAACATCTATGTCAGAAAAACTCTCCGCTACGTTTACCGATCCGTTGGTCAAGACCAACCCGGTCGCGCTTCAGGTACTTGGAATTTGCTCCGCACTTGCGGTCACGACTTCCATGAGTACAACGGTGACCATGTGTATCGCGGTGACCTTTGTCACGGTCGGCTCCAATATCGGGATTTCGCTCATCCGAAAAATCATTCCGTCAAGTATCCGCATGATTATTGAAATGGCGATCATCGCTTCACTGGTGATTGTCGTTGATCAGATTCTTCGTGCGTATGCTCCGGGAATCAGCAAATCGCTTTCGGTGTTTGTCGGTCTGATTATCACCAACTGCATCGTCATGGGACGCACAGAGGCATTCGCCATTAAAAACGGCGTCCTGGCCAGTGCCCTCGACGGATTGGGAAACGGACTGGGTTACAGTATCGTTCTTCTCTGTGTCGGTTTTATCCGTGAACTGTTCGGAGTGGGAACACTGTTCGGCTACACGGTTTTCAAGTCCGTAAACGACGGCGGCTGGTACCCCGGCAACGGACTTCTCGTTCTCGCCCCGGGAGCGTTCTTTTTAATCGGGTTTTTTATTTGGATACTTCGCACTGTCAGACCGGAACTTCAGGAAAAGGAGTAATGCCCCATGTTTGAAATGTTTATCAATTGTGTTTTCCTGCAAAACATGGCTCTGTCGCTGTTTTTGGGGATGTGTACGTTTTTGGCTGTCTCCAAGAAAGTCGATACGGCTGTCAGCCTCGGAATCGCTGTGATTGTGGTGCAGTTCATTACGGTACCGGTAAATAATCTCGTTTTGCAGTACGTTTTGTCGGAAGGGGCACTGGAATGGCTCAGTCCCGGTCTGGCAAGTCTCAATCTTGAGTTTCTTGCCTTCATTACGTTTATCGGAGTCATCGCTGCGATCGTGCAAATACTTGAAATGGCTTTGGACCGCTTTTTCCCGCCGCTTTACTACTCGCTGGGAATCTTCCTTCCGTTGATTACGGTGAACTGCGCCATTATGGGCGGATCACTTTTCATGCAGGAACGCAGTTACAATTTCCGGGAAAGCTTGCAGTATGGTTTTTTCTCGGGGCTTGGCTGGGCGGTGGCGATCACACTCCTTGCAGGCGTGCGTGACAAAATGGCCTACAGTAATGTCCCCAAAGGGCTTCGCGGCATTGGAATCGTGTTTATCACCGCCGGTCTGATTGCGATGGCGTTCACCTGTTTTTCCGGTATCACTATTTGACGTTTGGTTACAGTTGCAGCAGAGCGGGAAACCGCCGCTCAATTGAGGACCTTTGGGAATTTATATAACACGGCCAATAAACAGACACACAACTTTAAAGAGAGAATTTCCATGATTGAAGCGATTATCGCAGGGACTGTTGCGTTTATTTTCATCATTTTGCTTCTTGCCTGTCTTATTCTTGCGGCGAAAGCGTTTTTGGTGCCTCAGGGGAATATCACCATTGAAATCAACGGCGACCGTTCCAAACTGCTGACCGTCCCGACCGGAGGAAAATTGATCGGTGCGTTGGCAGGTCAGAAGATTTTCATCTCGTCCGCGTGCGGCGGCGGCGGGACATGCGGTCAGTGCAAGGTGAAAGTCCTTGAAGGGGGCGGCGACATTCTTCCGACCGAACTGTCGCTCATCAGCCGGCGCGAGGCCAAAGAATCCAAGCGGCTCGGATGTCAGGTTGCGGTGAAGCAAGACCTCAAAATCGAGATTCCGCCGGAAGTGTTTCACGTCAAAAAGTGGGAATGTACCGTCCGGTCGAACAATAACGTTTCGACATTCATCAAGGAACTTGTGCTGGAAATTCCTTCCGGTGAAAGCGTCGATTTCAAGGCCGGCGGTTATATTCAAATTCAGCGTCCCGCCGGAACGGTCGAGTATAAAGATTTTGACATCCCCCCGGAGTATCGCGGCGACTGGGACAAATACAATCTTTGGCAGTATAAAAGTGTGACGGCGGATCAGGTGGAACGTGCCTATTCGATGGCAAACTACCCCGAAGAAAAAGGAATCATTATGCTCAATGTCCGTGTGGCCACCCCGCCGCCGAAAAAGGATCATCTGCCGCCGGGGTTGATGTCGTCATACATTTTCAGCCTGAAACCCGGAGATAAAGTCACGATTTCAGGACCGTACGGAGAATTCTTTATCAAGGACACGCAAAACGAAAAGGTTTACATCGGCGGCGGTGCCGGTATGGCTCCGCTTCGGTCGCACATTTTCGAGTTGCTCAGGCATCGTGACGAAAAGATGAAAATTTCCTACTGGTACGGGGCACGCAGTCTCCGCGAAGTGTTCTACGCAGAAGAATTTGAGGAACTTGCCCGGCAACATCCGAATTTCTCGTGGCATCTGGCACTCTCCGAACCGCTCCCGGAAGACAACTGGACCGGTCCGACCGGATTCATTCATCAGGTGCTTCACGAGGAATACATGAAAAATCACCCGGCCCCGGAAGATTGCGAGTATTACATGTGCGGTCCCGGCATGATGAGTCAGGCGGTGCTTAGAATGCTCGACTCTCTCGGAGTCGAACGGGAAAACATCCATTTCGATGATTTCGGTTAAAACCGGTCGTCTGTCGGGTCAAAATTCCGCAACCGCTTTCATTTTCGCGAGACCGGTTCGGGCGACATCCAGCGGTTTGGCGGTGTCCCAATAGCTGCGGTTGAAAAGTTCCAGTGACAACGCCTCACGAAACCCCGCTCTGTAAAGGATTTCAAGGACATGATTCAACGGACAAACGCCGTCACCGGGGTAAACGCGGTCTTGATCGGCAATGGTTTCCCGCGGCGGGTCGGCAGGGTAATCATTGAGATGGAAGACATGAAGCGATGCCCCGTTGATTTGCCGCAGACTTTCAAAACTGTTACCGCCTTTATAAAGATGAAAAGCGTCCAATAGCAGACTTGCTTGAGGATGGGCTGCCGCGACAGAAACGGCGACCGCGTCAGAAAGCTTGCGGAGTGTTTTCGAGCCGCCCCAGACTTCCAGCAACGGAATCACTCCGATGGATTCGCCGATTTCCAGAATTTGCCGATACCGTTCGCCGCATGCTTCGAGATCGTTGATCCTTGCGTCGGTCGCACCGGAAGGCGGAGCCGCAATAGATTTGCCGCCAAGCAGAGCAATACGTTCCATGTCCCGTTTCATTTGAGCGACACCGTCCGAACGTTTCTGCGGATCCTCCGCAATCCATGGGGCAAATCCGATGGCGTTTTCGAGGACAAGTCCGTGATGATCAAGCCGCTTTTTCAAATCAGAAAGTTTTTTTCCTTCGGCAATGTATTTTTCCAGCCGCATCATCCAGATTTCGATTCCATCATATCCGGCTTGAGCGGTGATGTCGATCTCTTCCTCAATGGAAAGATTGTAACCCAATAATGTACCGGTGTTTAACGAATATCGAAACGGTTTTTTGATGTCATTGGAATTTTGCGGCACCGATTCCGCCGCCACCGGAATCTCAACCGGAGAGAGTCCGGCGGCAGTAATTCCTGTTCCGAGGAGCTTAAGCATTTCACGGCGTTTCACAGGATTTTTTCTCCACCCTTTACGATTGTGACTATTCTTCTAAAATAAGCGAAATTTGTTGTACGCATTATCCATTTTAGCGAAATTCAGCAAGGAGTGAACCGTTTGTCCGCAAAAAGTTTGACACAGGAAGAATTACTCCGTTACAAACAGATGCTCCTTTTTATGCGGGCAAAGTTGCGGAATGAGGTCATTGAGATGTCAGGCAACGCCCTGTCCCGAAGCAGGACAGAGAGTTCCGGCGATCTTTCTTCGATTCCGCTGCATTTGGCCGATGTCGGAACAGATAATTATGAACAGGAATTCACTCTTTCATTGGTTCAAAACAGTTCCGGGACACTTCAGGAAATCGACGCGGCACTGGAACGGATCAATGAGGGAACTTACGGGCAATGTGAAAATTGTGAGTGTCGTATTCCCAAAGCTCGTCTGAAAGCCATTCCTTATACGGCACTTTGCGTCAACTGCGCAGCGGAAAAAGAACAGGAAAAACGATGGTGATGAAACTTTTTTGGCTGCGTTTTTTCCTGTTTTTCGTGATTTCCGCCGTCGGCTGTCTGATTGATTTAGGAACTAAAAGCTGGATTTTCGCAAAACTGAGGATACCGGATCATGAAAATGAGAATGTCTGGTGGATTTGGCAAAACGTATTCGGTTTTCAGATCACACTGAATGGAGGGGCGCTTTTCGGAATCGGTCATGGTTTTGTGACGCTTTTTGCTGCTTTTTCCGTGATTGCGATTCTCGGGATTACCGTTTGGATGTTCTTTCAGGGGGCGAAAAGCTGGTTTATGACGGTTGTTTTCGGGATGTTGACCGCAGGGGTACTTGGAAATCTATACGACAGACTCGGCCTGCACGGTCTCCATTGGGAAAATGGTGAGCCGGTTTACGCTGTGCGTGACTGGATTCTCCTCATGATAGGGACATTTCCCTGGCCGAATTTCAATATTGCGGACTCTTTTCTGGTTGTTGGAGCGATTTTGCTCACGATTCATGTTCTTTTGTTTACAGAGCAGAAATCAGAACAGCCGAAAACTGAAGTGAAAGAGTGAGGTTTCATTCTTTTTGTCCTTATTTTTTGCCGGAAGAGTGGATTTTGCGGCGGCAGGGCATTGACATATTCGGCAATTAATGTATTTTTATCCTTCTTCACGGTGGTTTTGAATGGGATGATAAGGCGGCTTGTATGGGAATTTGAGCATATCTTATTGTCACAGAAAGGTTTACGATAAAAGAGAGTTTTCATGCCGACAATCAATCAATTGGTTCGCAAGAATCGCATCCAGCAACGTTCCAATAGTAAGTCTCCTGTTTTGGACGCCTGTTCGCAAAAACGCGGTGTTTGTCTTCAGGTGCGGACGATGCCGCCGAAAAAACCGAATTCCGCCCTGCGGAAAATCACTCGTGTGCGTCTTTCCAATGGTAAAGAGGTGACTGTGTATATCCCCGGTGAAGGGCATTCTCTTCAGGAACACTCCATTGTCCTTATTCGCGGCGGTCGGGTGCGGGACCTCCCTGGTGTGCGCTATCACGTGGTCCGCGGGACACTTGACTCCACTGCGGTTGACGGACGCCGTCAGGCTCGCAGCAAATACGGTGCCAAGAAAAATGCCGCTCCTGTCAAGAAAAAGAAATAGTGCGGATGTTTCCCCCTTGTAATAACATTGTAGTAATAACAGCGTAAACTATTGCGGTTGCCGGATTTATGTTCTTAATGGTCCGGCGGTCGTTTGCAGATTCAGCGGAATAATCTATCAAATAGAAGAGGTTGAAAAATTATGGGACGTATCACTGCCAGTAAAAAGCAACTGAAAGGCGATCCTGTGTATGGGTCGATTCTGGCGAGTAAGTTCATCAATTGTCTGATGTACGATGGTAAAAAAACGGTTGCGCAAAATGTTTTTTATGATGCTCTTAGAGTTATCGAAACAAAAATCGCTGACAAATCTCCCATTGAGGTTTTTGTTCAGGCGGTTGAAAACATAAAGCCGAATGTCGAAGTCCGTTCGAAGCGTGTCGGCGGTGCTTCATATCAAGTTCCGATGCAGGTTCAAAAAGGGCGGCAATTGTCGCTGGCCATTCGTTGGCTTTTGTCGGCTGTTCGTGATAAAAAAGGACAGCCGACCTTCCAGAAATTGGCTACGGAAATTGTGAATGCCTACAATAAAGAAGGGACGGCCATTACCAAGCGGGAAAATGTCCATCGTATGGCCGATGCGAACAGAGCGTTTGCCCATTTTGCGTGAATTGACCGGTTATGGTCAAAGTGTGAGATTATTTTACCGTGATGAGGTTATGCTTATCGCGGTTTTTTCATGGGAACATTTCATCAATGAGAGCGGATTAGCATTGGAATGGACTTGGTCGTGCAGAAAGCCGGCGATGCAGCGGAAAACGAATTCCCGGAAAACCAAGGAAGACATTGATGTTTTAGCGGATGGAAAGATATTCCGACCGGATGCCGACCGCGAGGCATACTGGGGATGGGACTAACGTCCCAAAACAATAACCCGCTCCTGCTGGAATCAACTGGCGGAACGAAGGAAAAGCGATTGAAAAGATGATCCATAGGAAGCGAACCGAGCGTAGTAAACGTAAACAAACCGCCCGCCGAAGTTTCCCGGCTGCGGTGCAGCGTGCCACACGCTGCCGGTGCGGCTCGCAGCCGCTGTCGGTCACGCTTTCTGACCGGTCTGGACAATGCCGCTGCGGGCAATCGAAGCACGCATGTCGGTGTCCGACTGAATGTTCTTCAACTGGTAGTAATCCTTGATGGTGAACTGACCGGACTCAATCGCCTCACTGAGTGCCCGGGGAACCTCCGCTTCCGCTTCGACCACTCGGGCACGGTTTTTCTCGATTTGTGCAAGGTTTTCCTGTTCTGCCGCTGCCGCCATCGCCCGCCGCTGTTCCGCTTTGGCACGCGCCACCTTGGTGTCCGCTTCCGCCTGATCCGCCTGAAGCCTTGCCCCGATGTTGTCCCCGACATCAATGTCGGCGATGTCGATAGAGACGATTTCAAAGGCGGTCTGCGAATCAAGACGCCGTTCCAGCACCGTTTTGGAGATTTTGTCCGGGTTTTCCAGGACTTCGCCATGTGTTTCGGAAGAGCCGACCGCACTGACAATCCCTTCGCCGACACGGGCAATGATCGTTTCCTCCGTCGCCCCGCCGATGAGCTGCCGCAGATTCGCACGCACCGTCACGCGGGCTTTCACCCGAAGAAGAATCCCGTTTTTCGCAACGCCGTCGAGCATTTTTTCGCCGCCGACCTGGGACGGACAGTCAATCACCTTCGGATTGACGCTCGTCTGCACCGACTCCAGCACATTACGTCCGGCAAGATCAATCGCCGTGGCAAGCTGATAGTCGAGGTCAATGATTTTGGCCTTGCTCGCCGCGATCATGGCACGCACCACCAGAGGAACGTTCCCTCCGGCAAGATAATGCGCCTCAAGGGATTTGGTCGTCATGATGGAAATATCGAGTCCGGCCTTGACCGCCATGATCTTGCTGCGGACAATCACCGACGCGTTCACCCGGCGGAATTTCATCCCGAGAAGGTCGAACATGGTGATTCCGGCACCGGTCGTCACCGACTGAATCCACAAAGGAAAAAACTGGAAAAACACGACAAACAACGCGAAAAGAATCACAAGTCCGATGATGATGCCGAGAATCATAACGATTCCCGCAGGGGAAACGGACTGTTGAGCGAAAAGGGAAAAGTCTGACATGGTTACTCCTGAATGTTGGATTTTGTTTTGCAGGGAATCACCGGAAACACGGAAAGGAATCGCCGTTTCCGTGTCTCCGGGACTCTGTCACTTCTGTCACCCAAGCGGTGACACGGTTATTTCCGATCCAGAATCTGCCGGGCTTTGGCTTTCAGATCGGCATCGGACGCGGCCTCAATCACTTTTTTCAGTGCCTCGGCGACGAGAGCGGGTTTCCCCTGCACTTTGTCGGCGACGGCCACCGCGGCGGCATAGGCTTTCTCCTTGAACGGGGAATCAAAGTAGGAAACCGCAAACGCAAGCATGGTTTCCGACGGATAACGCGGCATGACATCGAAAATCAACACCTTGTCTTCGTCACGTTTGGCGACATCAAAAGCGGTTTTGCACATTTCAATCCGTCTGGCTTCCTCCATCCCGAACTGACGGGCAAGACGCACATATCCGCGGACGCCGCGAATCTGATACTTGCTTTGTCTGCTCTCTTTCGCGATTTTCAGAAGCGGATCCGCGGCATCGGTGTCAGGCCAATTGCCGAGAACTTCGGTGGCGGCATCCTTAATTTGCGTATCATTCACCCATGCCTGCAAACCGATGAATTCCACCGCTTTTTTACCGCGGACGGTCGCGAGAAGTTCAAGCAAAAACAGTTTCGCATCGCTGAGAGGCGATTTTTCGTAAAGCGAAATGATAAGACCGGCACAAGGATTCTGCGGCTGACGTCCGCACGCACTTTTGAGAGCTTTCTTCAGGTCATTGATGTCGTTTTCCGCCGTTGCTTGGGCCAGCAGATCATAAAGAGCCGGAATTTCTTCCAGACCGGCGGTTTCCCCAATCGCTTCCGCGACCGCTTTCCGCACCTCGTTACTGGAATCGACACTCATGGCGATCAGTACCGGAAAAGCCGCTTGGATACGCCGCTCCTCGACAAGTTTGACCGCCGTGATCTTCGCCTGGGCCTCACCGTTTTTCAGCACGTCCGCGATTTTGGCATCCACCGTGTCGCCCGGAATCCGAATCAACGTATTCCGTGCGGCACCGGCAACCTCCGCATCCGAATCCACCGCCGCCGCAAGCAAAACATCCACCGCCGAAGCGTCACCGGCATATTTCAACGCGCGGACGGAAGCAAGACGAATGGCTTTGTTGTCGGATTTCACTCCGGCAATCAGTTCCGGCAACACAATCTTTTCACCGCGGTTACCGATAGCCTCCAGCACCATCGCCTTGCGTTCGGGGGAAAGATTACCGGTCTCTTTCAGCAGCGTTTCGCCGATTTGCCCCGGCAATTCACGGGCGGCTTTGAGCGATGTCGCGAAAACGTCCCAATCGTCATTCGTCAGATTTTTGACCACGAGTGCCAGACCGTCCGCTTTTCGGGCAAGAATCGCGTTGTACACGGCGGCCTCTTTGACGTAACCCGGCATGTAATCCGCCGCGGCGACGGCATCATACAGTTCCACCGCTTTGGCGGCATTGCCCTTACGGTCGAGAAGTTCCGCGCAACGGAACGCGGAATTTCCTATAGCGGCAAGCTCCGACGCGGTAAGATCAAGCTTACCGTTACTGCCGGCGTTACCCAGTTCATCTTTCACAACTTCAAGCAGTTCCTCCGCAGCTTCAGGCGTTCCAAGCAAACTAATAGCGGAAAGCATCGCAGTCGTGACATCCACCGATGTTCCCCCTCGGAGGGATTTCAGCTTTTCAATTGTTCCCGGTGCCTTCCGTTCACCGATGCTGTTGATGACTCCGATGAGGAGTGTTTCATCCTCGAATGTTTTGAGTGCTTCGGCGAAAATCTCATCGACTTTCGGACTTGGATTCGGCTCCAGACCGTATCGCGCGAAATGCGAAAAACGCGGGTTGTCGAGCTTTGCGGCAAGTGCCGGAAGGCACGCTTCGGTACCGGTCACGGCAAGCTGCTTGGCCGCGAGCGAAAACTGCCGCACACTGGCGTCGGAGTCATCCGGCACATTGAGCGCGGCGATCAGTTCCTCTTCCGACCGGGTGTCTTGTTGAGCGTAAAGTGGGGTCACGGTCATCGTCAGCAGCATCAGCACTGACAGAATCAAAAAACGAGATTTCATAGAATGGTCTCCTGCAATATTTTAATTTTATTATGTTTTGTTAGGGGATGGGCTGTTTTTTAGCAACATCCGCGGCGCACCGTCAAGGCACACCTCAAGGGACATCGTCGAGACGCACACGGTCAGGACGTCCGGTGAAACGGTCACAGCCGCCAGGGTTCCCGTTTGGCACGGGAAATCATTCGGTTGGCTTCCGGGTCGTTGACGAACGTTTCGGTGACCGGATCAAATTCGACTTCCCGGTTGAGCTGCCACGCAATGTACGCACAGTGGCACGCGATATGGGCGTTGGCCGCAACTTTGCCGCTCGAGGCCGGATTACGGCGTGTTTTGACGCATTCAAGAAATTCACGGATGTGATTGACCGGATCGGTTCCCGCCTGATGAAAGACCTTGATTTCCGAACGCAGCGTATCGCTTGAAACCGCCATGCGTCCCGAATCGCCGGTTTCCACCCAGCCTTCCTCACCTTCGTAACGGCAACTGCATGTTCCGAGTCCGAGCCAGCCCCTGTCACGCATGACAAGTTCAACACCGTTGGCATAGATGGCACGGACTTCCGTTCCCCGCACCCCTTTGTTGTCTGTCATTTTCACCCCTTGAGGACGCAGCCAGCTTGGCGCATCGTCAATGGAGCTTGCCCCTTCCGTCACAGGCCAGTATTTGACCGGTACCGTGTCGTCCGACTGATTTCCCCACTGACAAAGATCGACGGTGTGCGTTCCCCATTCGAGAATCCCGCCGCCGTGAAAGTCGAAAAATCCCCGCCAGTTTCCCCTCGTGTAGGAAATATTGTAAGGCCGCCACGGACACGGACCGAGCCAGCGGTCCCAATCAATCACGTCCGGTTCGGGAAGCGGCTGTTCCGGGAGCCAGTCATTGGTCGTCGCCGGATGGAGTGTGTTGGCATGAACACGGGTCAGTTTACCGAGTTTGCCGGAATGAGCGATTTTCGCGGCAAGCTGGAAATTTCCGATGTTCCGCCGCTGTGTTCCCGCCTGATAAATCCGGCCGTAACGGTCTACCGTGTCGGCAAGGGCCCGGCTGTCTTCAATGGTCAGCGAGAGCGGCTTTTCACAGTAGATGTCTTTCCCCGCTTTGGCGGTGATGATGGACGCCAGGGCGTGCCAGCGGTCGCCGGTCGCAATGAGCATGGCGTCAATGTCGTCCCGCTGAAGAATCTCATGCATGTCGCGGTACATGGCACAGTCTTTGTTGCCGTACTTTTGATCCGCCATGTTTTTGACATGTTCCCGGCGTTCCCGGCGGATGTCGCAAATCGCCGCGAACCGGACCACCTTTTCATTCAAAAAGACCCCCAAGTCGTGCTGACCGCGGGCACCGATTCCGATAGCCCCCATGACAATTTTTTCACTGGGAGCGACATCACCGTCTTTCCCTAAAACTTTTCCCGGCACAAAATACGGAAGTCCCAAAGCGGCACCGGTCAGCGCAACGCCTTTCAAAAATTCCCGTCGCCCAAGAGCCTTTTTCTCATTTAGCATCAATTTTTCCTCCTTAACAGAGTGAGTTGTCGTTAATATCCTATTGAATCAAGTTTTTAATCGGATAGGATTATCATTATTGATATCTAGTATAGGCGGTAACACAGAGGAAAATCAATAGCCCCCGTAAAAATAATTAGGCTTTTGACGGGTATTTTATAATGATTTTAATGTAAGTCTATGAGATACAAGCGTTTAAGTACTAAAAAGCTGATCTGATTTGACGTTGCTTTTGCGGGGATTTGACGGCGAAGAGCCGCCGCGGCGATTGCGGGGGGCCATCGGAACACGGTGAACTCGTATTGCGATGTTTCCGGGTTGGGTTCGTTACGGGACTTTTTTCAACGAGAACAACACGTGGTGGAAATATTTTAAGGATTGGGCGGCGTACAAATCGCGGTTGATTGTTTTTGACACGCAAAACGAAACGGATGTTTTGTACAAAGAATCCAAACCCGCCGCCGACGCAAAAGCTAATGAATTGAAAGGTTGGACATTGAGAATGAAACACGTCAACGGCACGGAGACAATCCGCAAGGTGGATGAGTTGTTCAATTTAGCCGACGATAATTCGACGCAATCCTTCGCTGGCGAGTTGTATTATGAGAAGGTTCTTGACGATGACGTGTCGGGTTATGTTTGGTTGGACTTGGGCAAGGTTCATGGCGTTTCGGAGGTCGCGGTTATTGACGCGGACAAGGAAGCGGACAAAGAAAATGGCGCGGGCAAAGAAAATATTGACCCGAAAACGACAGCGTTGGGCAAACATTATTACGGCAGACATCTATACAAGTTACCCGACAACGCCGCCGGAAAAAAACTCCAAATAAAAATCACAACAACTCTCGGTAACTACCTCAAAGCAACCCCGCAATTCAAGTCCGTCCAACACTGGGTAAGAAACCAACCCTACGCCCCAAACGGCTTAATCGGTCCGGTCAAAATACTGGAATAAAAAGAGAGGCGTGTTACGTTTACAATTTTTGCTGATAATTTTATTAATTTCAGTAGTTTGTAATTTCCTTTCAAATGCTTTAATTTACGGAGTTTGCGAGCTATTTACAGGGCTGAAATGGCAGTCAATATTTTCCATTGTTCTGCGAATCATTCCGAGCAGGCGTTTGAAACTGACATAGTCACTCGTCATCTGCTTCTTCCTCCCGTCCGCCAACAAAACCTCCCGCTCAAACTTCACCCATTCGTTTCGCATCAGCATCGACAACGCAAAATAAAATAATCGTAACAACGGCTTGCGTGTGCAAGTCCGGATCCTCGCCTGATGTGATTGACGATAAC
>JAISQK010000137.1 GCA_031274255.1 Planctomycetaceae bacterium
GTTTCAGTCTGAGCCGGTACAACACCGAAGAAGAAATCGACCAGTTTCTCGACCGTTTCCCGAAAATCGTTGAGCGGCTGCGGGCCATTTCCTCCGGTTGGGACCAGAGCAAAAATCAGCCGAGAGCGCAGGACCGCATCTGATTGGAGTGTGCTGAGACAAATAGTATGGTGATGCCTCCGGCGGGCAGCGGTAGGCCGCTGCACCCCTGTAGGCTCACACTCACTGCGTCGTTCGGTTCGCCCTCAGATGGCCATAATGTTCCTGTATAAATACAGTGTATCCATTGGAAGCCGAAGGCATGACCCGGAGTTTCACGGTTTCATTTCGGCGGGACGACCGCGACGCCGACTCTCAACGGCGGAATCTTCGCACCGGTTTTATACGGTAAAACCAGCGTTTCGGGAAGCACTTCCGCGGAAGGGAACCGTTTGAAAAGCCATGCCGGAATCTCTTTTTCGGAAAACCGGTCCGCGTTCCAGAGAATCAGTCCCCCCTGTTCGTTGACATCGCTGTCGGCAGACCAGGTTCCCGTCGGTGCGGCATGAAGGTCGCCGATGTTTTCCCAGTAGAAGTGAACACTCGGATGATCTTTCATGGCGTAGGCCGCATTTCCGGCAAGAATCCAATCACCGCTCAAATAGGGGCAAGGTACGGAATAACGCGAATCCCAAATCCGGTCGCACGCCGCTCCCAGGTCCCGCATCGGAAAATGCGTGCGCCGCGGCTTCGCGTCACAGTAGGAGGAAAAAGCTGTCTGGAAGACAAAGACACAAACCAGAAGCAATTCGACCGCCGCAAGTGTTTTGAGCGTCCGTGAAAAGAGATTCGGCGTCTCCCGGGGTTGAAACCGCAACAACAGCCAGATTCCGGAAAAGAGCCAAAAAACCGAACCGTAATCCGGCAGGAGTTTCAGCCGCATCACACAGGAAATAAGAAGATGCAGACCGAGCGGAATCATGAAACAGTAGAACAGGAATTTTTCACATTCCCTTTCCCTGACGGTTTCAGGTTTCCGAAGTTTCCATGAACGGAAAAAACCGAGCGCCGGCACAAGAACAAGTAACGGACAAACCCAGAAAAGCAATTCATTCCCAAGGAACTTCAAAGGAAAAACGAGGTGCAGCAGTCTTGTCGAGTGAGAAACGGGACGGCTTTGCAGATAGGACAATGTCGTGAAGCTGTTCTGAAACAGCCAGATCCCATGCGGCAAAAACACAAGAAAAGCGGTCAATGCGGTGAGATAAGGGCCGGCGGTTTTCCAGTGCTTCCGGCCTTCGGGACGAACGGTCATGTACAGAAGAATTGCCAGAACAAGGAAAATCGCCGAGTATTTTGCGTGAAAAGCAAGACCGAGCGACAATCCGCCTCCCGTCCAAAAGACCGGACGGTTCGTCTGAAACGCCTGAAAAACGAGGAAAACCGATAACGACCAGAACGCAATCAACGCGATATTCTGATTGAACTTGACGGATTCGACGGTGAAATACCAATAGGGAAGCATCGCAAAAGTGCCGGTCAGTGCGAGTTTCTCCGAAAGCACCTTGCGTCCCAGACTCCAAATCGACCAAAGCGATAAAACCGCACAAAGCTGTGCCGCAAGAAACGGCGCGGCAAACGCACGGTTTGTCAGAATGTTCAGAATTTCCAGGATCCACGCGGGAAGCATCGGATGTTTGCGTGTGGCGAGAACCCATTCTTTACCGATCAATTGCAGTTCCAACACATCCGGGCGGTAAGCCGAATGAAACAATGCCGGCAGAAAAACCCAGACCATTGCGAAAAAACCGGTAACGGACCAAAACCAGACCGCTGCGGTCCGCGGTGAAAAATCTTTTATGCGGTTCATTGGAATTCTTTCAATCATGGAACATATTTCGGCGGGACGACCGCGACGCCGATTTTGACAGGCGGAACCCGGACAAGTGTCCGGGGCGAAAGTTCCAGCGGCGGCAGAATCTCCGCATCAGGAAACTTCTTCAGCCACTCGTCCGGCTGACCGGTTTCCGGCGAATAGCGGAAATCCTTATTGCCGAAACATCCCGTGACGGAATGCCGCGGTGCGTGTCCGGGATCGGCAGACATCCAAAGAAGAATTCCTCCCCGGACGCGGAACTCTTCTTCGTCGGACCACAAGTCACTGTAAACATTGGTTTTCACATGCGGACGCAAATACACGCAAACCGATTCCGCAGGCCAGTCGTCGCCGCGGACAAACGGAAGCGGGGTCCTGTAACGCTCCGACCAGAGGGCGTTCACTTTTTGCGCCAGCTCCCGGCCCGGAAAGTGATAGCGGGAATCTTTTTTTGTCAGAACCGGTGCAAGCTGCGTGACGAGAACCGTTATCACAAGGAAAAGGAAAATGTCGGCAAAGACGATCTTCATGGAACGTGCGTAAAACCGTTCTTTCGCGGCGGGGATTTTCAGCCCGTAAAGCAGCAGTAACGGAAGGATCAGCCAAAGATGACAACCGAGCGCCGTCCGCATATTTCCGGCGCATCCCGCCGCCACGAGCAGTTGCAGTCCAAGCGGAATCCCGAGAAACGCGCATAAGAACCGTCCGTCAAAAGTACGGAACAGTGTGGCCGTGTCGAATTTCCAGCGAAACCCGAGGACCGGAAAAAGAGGAATCAGGAGAATCAGCAGAATGGGGATCTGGTTCGCCAAAAAACGGATCGGCGACAGGAAATGGTCGGCAAGTCCCGGCCGGGGCTTCCCGATGGAATGGAGCGTATAGCCGAGCATCGGGAAGTGATTTCTGATGAGCCAAACCAGGAGCGGCAGAAAAATCAAAAAACAGACGCCGGCGGAAAGATACGGGCCGGGCGTTTTCCAATATTTTCCTGCCCGCGGCTCAAGACACATGAAAATCAGAATCGCCGCGACAAGGACGAAAATCGTGAACTTGCAGTAAATTCCCGCACCGAGCGCCGCGCCGGCAAGGATCCAGTGACGGAGTTTGTTTTTCTCCAGCGCGCGGTAAAAAAAGTAAACGGCAAGTATCCAAAAAAAACGCATGAACGTGCGGTTATTGTAAACCGTGCTGTCGTAATGAAAGTAGAAATAGGACAAAAGCGTCAGTGCCGCGAGCAGTGCGGGGCGGGGCGGCAGAATTTTCCGGGCAAGCCTCCAGACGGTGAAGACGGTCAACAGACATGCCGTTTGAGCCGCAAGATAAGGGACAAACTCCGCGTTGCGGAAGAGCAGCGAACCGATTTCAACGATCCAGCTCTGAAACGCCGGATGCTTGAAGGTGGAAATGACCCGGTTTTGTCCGATGACCATCATTTCCATCGTATCAATCGGATAGTTGGCGAGAAACCGCGGCGGCAAAAATGTCCAGAGTGCCGCATGGAGAAAAACCGCCGATCCGAAAAGAAGCACTCTGCCGGAGCGGCTTGTCCCGGAAAAGAAATCTGGCTTACTGGTGTGATTCATGATTGTGTGAAAATAAAGGAGGCGTTCCTGCGGGATATTTTTCAACCGTTATCTTGCAACCTCCCAAGAGGTGAGCGATACCGAAGGCGGACTGGCGGGAGGTTCCTCGTTTTCATAATACAATTCAAGAGCTTCCTTCAAATTCGCAAGAGATTCTTCCGCACTCCGTCCTTGCGAAACGACGAAATGATCGACACATTGAGCGACATACCAATCGTCCTCGTGTTGAATCATCACATTAAAGCGTGTTGTTTTCATAGGAAATCTTCCGTCTCCGGCAAAGGGAATGAGGAGGGACTGAACATTTTGCGACCGCCGCAAGTCCGTGACAGGATCAGTCAAACCCCGTCAGCATGACACCGTATTTCTCGGCAAGGCGGCGGATGTTTCCGCTCTTGGACGCCAGAAATTCCTGCGTCCGCCAGGGGGAGCGGTGAAACGCGGCATCTTCCGGGGAACAGCAGAGCGTCGCGTTCCTTCCAAGGGAAAAATCGGACGGATGAAGGTTGACTTCGGCCGTTTCCAAACCGTCATGTTGCCGTCCGAGCCTCCGTACAATCCCGGAAAGAGCGGCTTCGTTCATTTTGCCGCTGTCAAGAATGCCGAAGTAACCGGTCCGCTGTTCCGTGTGCCGTAAATTCTGACATAAAACCGCCCGTTTGACAATCCCCTGCGGACCGCAAGTCAGGCATCTTCGCAAAAACGGCAGCCAGCCGCCGAAATTTTCACGGGGAATTCTCAAAGAAAGATTCCGTCGGGCCGCTTCACGTTGCAGGAACGGCAGCAGTCCCGGCAAAACATGAATGTGCTGATGCGAATCAAGATGATTCCACGTCAGAGCGTATTTTTCCGTGAACCGTTCCATGACCTGCATTTGAGCGGTGAACTCCGTCTCAATCTGCCGCAGCATTTCCCCGCGGTGTTTTTCGGAAAGGAGCCTTTTCCAGAGTCCCGAAAAACCGAGATGAAACATGCCCCGCGCGTCGGTGAGGAGCGGAATCTCTTTCGGACGGGCGGCCGGTCTGCCGCTGGTGAGTGTGAAATGCAGTGCAAGACTCAAGCCGGGACATGCCGTCCGCACTTGTTCGACGGCCTCTTCCGCGTAAGGCATATTGACCATGAGACTTGCCGCCGTGAGGATTCCGGAACAGACCCCGTCAAGAACCGCCGCGTTGACCGCCGGAGAAAAGCCGAGATCGTCCGCATTGAGGATGAGTCTTTTCACGATTCACGCCGCTTTATTCTTTTTCGTTTCCACCGCTTCCTTCCGGGCGTCGAAACCGAGTTTTTCCTGAATCACAAACAGCGGACGGTGTTTGGTTTCCGTATAAATCCGGCCGATATACTCCCCGACGACTCCGAGCGAAATGAGCTGTACCCCGCCGAGAAACAAAACCGCGACGATCAGTGTCGGCCAGCCCGGCGTCATGATTCCCGAGGTGAAAACTTCATAGAGAACGTATCCGGCGTAAAGAATGCTCACCATGGCCACAAACAGTCCGAAATAGGTAATCCAGCGGAGCGGTGAAACGGAAAAACTCGTGATGCCGTC
>JAISQK010000036.1 GCA_031274255.1 Planctomycetaceae bacterium
GCGTTGGATCCCATATGGGACTGCCGTCCCGAACAATGCCACGCTCCTGTTGGTCGCTGGAATTGATAAGCGGAACAACGGGAAGCGATGGGAAAGATTGTTCATCGGAAGCCGACCGCGCAGCCGGGAGGCAAGTGCGATCCAACGTGCTACGTTGGTGCCGGGGCTTCCCCGGCTGCGATGAAGCAGCATGATTCCCGACCGACAAAAATGCTCTTGACACAAGGCGGAACATTTCGTATCACTCGCACTGGAACATGTCGATCTTCTTTTTTCCCTAAAGCGAGAGCACCGGATGACTTCCCTTTTACGTACCCTTTTTTCCCTGTTACTGATTCTGCTTGTTCCATTTCATGCCCAAGCGCAACTGTCTCAGTCTGTTCTGGAGGAATTCCGCGCCCAGTACAAGACTCAACAGGCAGCAGAAAAAAAGTCTGTTCCAACGGCCGCCCCGGCGGACACCGCGGTTTCACCGCACGTCACATCCGCTCCGGTTGCTGCTCCGCCGTCTGCCGCTCTCCCGGCACAGACTTTTCCGCCGCCGGCACCACCTTTCACGCCGCCGTCGGCGTCATCGGTTGTCTCACCGGAGGAGGATGAGATTCCCTCCATGGGACTGGCGAAATACAATCCGGGAAGATTGCCGCAGGCCTCACTGCCGATGAACAGCCCCGTACTCGAACAAGGTTTTCTGCTGGAACGCCGCGGGGACGCAAGACTCAACGGCCTTTGTTTTGTCAACCGGAATCATGCGTGGGCGGTCGGGGATTTGGGGACGATCTGGCACACACAAGACGGCGGACGAACCTGGACACTTCAGGAAAGCGGTACGGACGCCCCGCTTTACGGTGTTCACTTTCTTGATGAAAACACCGGTGTTGCCGTCGGCGGAAGAACGATGCCGTATTCCCACGTCGGTCAGGGGATTTTTTTGAAAACCGTTGACGGCGGCGGAACATGGCAGAGGCTGCCGATCTACAGTGCGCCGATTCTCCACCAAGTGAAAATGTTCGACGCCAAAACGATTCAGGCGGCGGGATGTGCGTCGGAATATTATCCCGGCGGCATCCTTTACACACTGAACGGCGGTCAGGAATGGATGACGGTGGCCGGAGGAAAGAGCCGCGGCTGGTCGTCGCTCGAAATGGATCATATTCAGACCGGAACCGGTATCGGACTTGACGGCAGCATTCAAATGATCCGCAACACACCGCAGCTTTCGCGGACCCCTTCGCCGGGACTTCGCCGTGCGGCGGGACTCAGCGTTTTTCCGTTCCGGCAAACGCAGGAGGGAATGATTTCCGGTTGGCTTGTCGGTGAAGGAGGACTCGTGATGAATACGCCCGACACCGGCACGACATGGCAGATTCCGCGGAATCCGCTGCCGCTGAATCACCCGGAACTGTTCGACGGCAATACGGTTTTCGGCAACGGCCCCCATGTCTGGATCGCGGGAAAACCCGGAACGCGGATTTTTCACTCTTCCAATGCCGGTGTCACATGGGAATCCGCTCCGACGGGAATCACCGCACCGATCCGCAAAATCTGTTTTATCGACCCGCTGCAGGGCTGCGCCGTCGGAGAACTCGGTACGATTCTGGTGACCTCGGACGGCGGAAAATCATGGCAGATCAGCCGGACCGGCGGGGAACGTCTCGCGGTTTTAGGACTTTTCGCCCGCTATCAGGACGTTCCGTTTGAAATCCTCACCCAGCTTTGTCTCGAAGAAGGGTTCCTCGGCGGTGTGGAACTCCTTTTGCGTCAGGAATCCTTTGAGTACGACGGGGGGGAAGTTTCCGCAGGAGAACGGCTTCAGGAAGCGGTCGCGCATTGCGGCGGAAATGTGTCTTCTCAAGCCTGGGCTTTCACGCTGGATCATGACGAAATGCAGTGCAGTGCGGCGAAAATCATGGAACGCCTGGAACGGGAAAATGACGGACGGGGACTCGAACGATTCCGCGAAAAACTCGTTTGTCTGATTCGGATGTGGCGTCCCGATCTGATTCTGACGACCGATCCCAATTCGGCCAATGGAGACGCCGTGCGGGATTTTACAGCCCGTGAAGTCCTCTTTGCGGTGAAAAACGCGGCTGATCCGATGAGGTATCCCGAACAGATGACGGAATCGGGACTTTCTCCGTGGCAAGTGAACCGCGTCCAGATGGTGACCGACCCGAAGTGGAAAGGAAGTTCCGCCGCCGCAATCAAACTCCCTACGCAAACGCTTTCGCCGCGAATCGGAAAGAGCCTTTATGAAGTGGGACGGTTTGCCCGGTCGCTTGTTTTACGTGAGGAAATGGGGATACCGTCCAGTGTGTCCCTGATGAACGGGTTCGACCTTCAAGGGATGATGAATCAGCGGTTGATGACGGGGATTGCTTTGTCCGGTCATCGCGGCGCCCGGCGAAACTTACAGTATTCGATGACCGATTCCTATGAGCTGCTGCAATCCCAGATGCAAAAACAGAGTCACGCACTTGGAATCGCCGCAGGAGACACAGGAAATCATGACCGGCTCCTCGGCAATGTGACGGCGCTCACGGAAGGGCTTTTTCCGAATGCGGCCGTGAATGTCTTGCTGGAGATGGGGAAACGTTTCACGGAAAAAGGCGATCTGGAATCGGCCGCCGAAATTTATTCGCGGCTGAATTCGTTTTATCCGAAACATCCGTACACCTCAAAAGCGGCGTTCTGGCTGGCACAATACTACTCCGCGCAGGAAACCTTCTGGCGGTTGAAACATGATCAGGCGATCGCCAATCCCGATCCTGCGATTCAAACCGTTTCCTTTGAAAAAACAATGGACCGGATTGACAAGGGGAGTCAAGCCGTTCGGCAACTGACGGCCAATGCGGCGGAACTCGGCAATGACCCGCGGATACGGTTTGCATTGGCGGCGTCGCAGCGGAGTCACATGATGCCCCATCTTGCGATGCCGTATTATTCCGCACGGAGCCGTAAGCCGGGAGATGATGTTTGGTCGGTTCGCGCGCAAGGGGAACTCTGGCTGGCCGTACCGGATAAATCAACGCTTCCGCCCGGTCAGCAGGAATGTCCGCTTCCCATCATTTTGTGCCGGTTTGCTCAAGACCGTCCTTTCCTCGACGGCAAATTCGATGATAACATCTGGAATACCGGTGTTCCGGTGAGTTTGTCGCCGCCGGTTGCGGATCACCACAAAGTCGCTCAGGTCACGTATAAAGTCCATGCGGGCGGTGAGACGATTGAAATCCCGAAATCGCCGGAATTGCTGGCGCGTGAAGAATTTGCCGCAAAATCTCTGCCTCTTGGTACGCAAATGTTGTTTCTGTATGACCGTCAGTTTCTGTACATCGGAATCCGGTGTCCGAAAATTCCCGGTTATGATTATCTGTCTTATGATGAAAGACTTGTCAAGGTTCGCGACAGTGATCTTTCCGCGAAAGACCGGCTCGAAATTCTTCTCGATATTGACCGTGACTATTCCGTTTACCATCAGTTTGAGATTGATGCTCAGGGTTTGGCCAAAGACACCAGTTGGCATAATCTTTCGTGGAATCCGATGTGGTTTTTCGCTCACGGCAAGGACGACCTTTACTGGTATGCGGAGTGTGCCGTTCCGCTTGCCTGTCTGATGGAGCGTCCGCCGCAAAGTAATGATGTGATAGGAATCGCTCTCCGGCGGCTTGTGCCGGGGGTCGGTGCCGAGGTCTGGAATGCGGAAAATTCGTTCAATACCCGTGAAGCTTTCGGATACCTTGTTTTTGAATAACTGAATAGAAAATGTATGCTAATAAGCATCATTAATTTTATAAGTGAACCATATTCGGGATACCGGTAATCCTTTTTGCATTCGATTTACGAAAAGAATTTTTCCGTTTGCCGTAAAAACTTATGGCTCTTGCCTAGCATCTCGTAACACATTTTAATGTAAATCCATGAGATACAAGCGTTTAAGTACTGAAAAAGTTGACCTGATTTTACGTTGCTTTTGCGAGGACCTGACGGCAACGGCGTCAATTTTGGGGGTGAACCGAAACACGGTGAACTCCTATTTCCGGGAAATCCGTGAGCGGATTTTCCAGCAGTCTTTGAAAGAAAGTCCGTTGGAGACGGCGAAGGTGGAGAATTCCATGAGGCGTCCTTAAACCTGACAGAGTGACTGTAAAAACTGCCGAAGCGTAGCTTTTACAGCCCAAGGTTTAAGAAGATTCCGCCGTTAACGTTTCTGTATAAAAATCGAAATTCTCCGCGGAAGACTCTCGCTAAATCCACCGGTTTTGATCAAAATCTGTAACCACTAACGCCGAAATGTAACCATATACAGGTTTCCGAAACGTGCTATAATACGCAGAATGACACGGTGGTTTGTTTCCCGTACGGAAGTGTCTCGCCGTAAGTCTTTTCATTAAAAGAATTTACCAAGAATGTTTCCACCTCGATAAAGAAACGAGCCTTAGCTTGTTAGTTGCTGGAATCGGTGAGCGGAACAACGAGAAACGGATAACAATGGAAGCGACCACACCGAAGGTGTTGGAAGCCTACTGGGATCCAACGCCCTCGCGTTGGCCGCCGGGGTTTCCCGGTTGTTGCTCACTGGAGTCTACGAGCGAAAAACGAGAAACGGATAACAATAAAAGCGACCGCCTCGAAGAGGCCGGGAGCAAACCGGGATGCAACGCCCGTGCGTTGCCTAAAAGGACGAGGAGGAAACCGGACGGAGAATGTTCTTCTTGTCAAGTTCCGACTCCCGCTGCCGAATCTGATTTTCCCGCTCGGCAAACGCGAAATCACTCCGCTTGATCCATTCCTCCAGCTCATTGCGACGCTTGATGATTTTGTTCTGCTGCTCCTCCAGTTGCCCCCGCAGCTCAAGGATTTCCCTCTTCTGAAGCTCCGCCCGATTCACCGCCTCACGGAATTGAGCCGAAAGCTGCTCGCGGATTTTGGTGACCGCCGGCTTCAACTGCTCCGGCGGCATCTTCCCCGAAAGCTGCATCAGAATCTCCTCGGTGGCCAGACGTATTTCCAGCGTCTCGCGGTGCAGACGCCCCAGTTCCTCCCGCGACTGCTCCAGGGTGGTACGGCTCTGCTCCAAACGCTTCTGCTGCTTCAGCAATTCCTGACGCTCGTCTTCCAGACGGTTCACCGCCAAGTCATTCATTTCCCGAAGCCGACGCCGTTCCGTGTCCATGTTTTTCACAAACTGCTGACGCTCGCGGACGAGCGATTCCCGTAATCGCAGGATCTCACTTCGCGACTCGCGGACGTCCGCCTCGATTTTCCGTATTTCCTCGCACTGAAGTTTCTCCTGAACAAGCTGCGTTTCGCGGACTTTGAGATTCTCTTCGTAATGAGTGCACTGCGACTCCTTCTTTCTCAGTTTCGTTTCCGCTTCGTAAATTCCCCGCTGACGCTCGTTGAGAAACGACTCTTTCTGATTCAGTTCCTCAATCTTGGCTTTTCTCGCCCGCTCATATTCCGCCCACTGCTTCTCACAGGTGTCCAGACGGTTCTGCACCGCCGCTTCCGACTCGTTCAAACGATGTTCCCTCGCCAGAATCTGCTCTTCCTGATGCCGGATTTTCGCTTCCAGTTCCTCTTTTTTGGCGGCAAGCATCGTCTCGATTTTCTTACGGTACTCTTCCGCCTGATTGGTGATGTTGGTACGCTCCATCGTGAGCTGCTGCTCCATCCCTTTTTGAAGCTGCTGCTCTTTTTGCTCGCAGCGTTCCTTGATTTCGTTCATTTGCTGGGTAAAACGCTGCTCCAACTGTGACTTGTACCCGTTGAGCTGGTGATCCATCTCCTTTTCCCGCGTCGCAAGATATTCCTGAAGATCCGTCTCCCGTCGCTCCAACAGAAGTTCAATCTCCTGTCTCCTGGTCGCGATCATCTGCCGTTCCGCCTGAATTTCGTTCTTCTGGTCGATCGCCTGCTGTTCGTGAGTTTCCTTCGCCAGAAAGAGTGTGCGCTCGCCCTCCTGAAGTTCTGCCTCGCGAACCCGGAGTTCCTCCATTTTTTCCTGAAAAGAAAGGGTCGTATTTCGGACAAGATTTTCAAACTGAGCCATTTTCGCACTCAGTTGACTCTCCCGCTGCTCGATTTCCTCCTGACGCAGCCGGAGCTGTTCGCCGATCTGTTGGATTTGCACCGACTTGGCCGCAGAATCAAAATAACTTCCCATGGATTGCGACGGTGTGCCGGTGGAAATCTGTGACGTACCGACGGAATTTTCCGTAAAAAAAGCGGAAGATTTCGGCGCAGGAATCCCGGAGTGCCCCCGGTCAAAGTGCCACTGAGCGTCTTCTGATTCAAAAGAGGCAAAACCTTCATGGCTGTCCGTGGAACGGTTGCTTCCGGTGGATTGCTGTTCCGTGCTTGTTAAATACTCACTCCATCCCATGAAAAGGCCCTTTTTGTGAGAAGACTGCGGAAAAAGTGTGAAAAAATCGGCAAAATACCATATATTCGTTGTAATCGGTCAATTTTAACAGTTCCTTGAAATAAAAATTCGGGACTGGTCCACAAAACTTATTTACCCCATCAACCGCCTGTCATTATTGCAACGATGATTTGAATTTTATCATGGACTCAACCTGCTTTTATTCATTGCCATTCACAACCGTATCTTTTTCGATTTCCGGAAGGCTCATTTCGCGGCGGACTCGGCCAATTGTCTTGCGACAACGGCTTATGATTATGGCACCCGTCAATTGAATTCTGCATCAAGTCAGCATACCGGCGGAGTCAATGCTGCTTTGGCTGACGGAAGTGTTCAGTTTATTTCCGAAACAATTGATTGCGGAACATTGACATCAACAACAGTACC
>JAISQK010000128.1 GCA_031274255.1 Planctomycetaceae bacterium
TGCTTTGTCGGCTTGAGTTTGATTTTCTTTGTGTTATCGTAACAATCCCAATCAATTTGACTGTTCTCCAAATCAGCAAGTCCAATAACATGAACCGGCGGTTTTTGATCTTTCACCGCGTCCGTAGCGTTACTCCCCAACTCCGCCGTTGCAACAATAATTCTGCGTACAAAATCTCTTTTACTCGATGCACTAAGGAATGAATCAATATCACCCTTTTGAATTTTACAATCTTTGTCGTAACATTTACACTGAACGGCAACAAATTGCCCGTCGTAAGTTTCCGCAACAAGATCAATACCGGTGTCGGGACGGTTGTTCCGCCCCTCCCACTTTGACCAGAGAACAACGGATTTGAATTGGTTTTTCCATTCGGGTTCGTGCTTGAGATAGAGACGCACAATCTCCTCAAAACGGGTTCCCTTGTCCCGCTCCGATTGCTGCGCTTCACGGATTTGATCGAGAATATCGTAAATTGTTGTCATATAAATACCACAAAGAGTATGAAATTATTGAGAATTTTCGCTATTGCCTACCTCTCATTGTGGCGAGCATTATAGCAAAAAACAAGAAAATAGGTATTCCCCGCCTAAAGAGGGAAAATGACCTCTATTTTTCCCAAAAATCTACTTTTTTCTTCCCTTTCGGGTTGTTAAATTAGATAGTTTAGCGAGACAAGAAATGGGCGAAAACGGTATTATCCTTGAGTTTTAACATCCCCGCACGCTGCGGACAGATTCAAGGAAGACCGCCATGACCGCCACGCCCAGAGTCTCCCCATTTGCACCCAATGCCGCCAAGTTGACGCAACCGACAATCATTTTTCCTCAGTGGCACGTTTCGAGTGCGACGGTATCTGCTTGGGCATCAGTTTCAGCGGACAGCTCCGATATGACTGAGAAAGTTATGCTGTAATGCAATTTCGAAGTGAAATACGCCGCATCCGGCAATTTTGAAAAGAGACAACCAACGATATGGCAAGATGTTACAAAATGGAGCCAGACGGACTTGAACCGACGACCCCCGCGTTGCAAACGCGGTGCTCTCCCAACTGAGCTATGACCCCCAAAGTAAATGATCGCTACGAAAAATACCCACTAGTTGCATTAAATTCTAGTGTCATTTCTCTTCCGCGGCAAGGGGAACCCCCGAAAAGAACGCAAAACTCTTTTTTACCGCATCACATATTCCTTTTCTTTTATGATTTTCGTAATAAAACATCAAAAAACAAAAATGGTACAAAATCGCCATTTTATTGCGGTATGAAAAATTTTTTTGGAAGACGGATTGTTTTTTTAACGGATTTTGTTTATCTTGATAGTCTCAGGTTTGACACTTTATACGTGTAACAAAATTTAAAACATTTAAGGTGACTAAAAATGGCAGAATTTTCACAGTGGATCAATCCTATGGTTTGGGATGTGATCGTGTTTTTCGGTTTTCTTTTTTTGGTGGTTTTCATCGGAATTTCCATGAGCCGGAAAAGTCAAGACTCAGGGGAGTCGTATTTTCTCGCAGGCCGCGGACTCGCTTGGTGGCTGATCGGGTTTTCGTTGATTGCCGCCAATATTTCCACTGAGCAATTCGTCGGAATGTCCGGTCAGGCGTCCACTTATATCGGTCTCGCCGTTGCCAGTTATGAATGGATTGCGGCCGTGGCGTTGGTTGTGGTTGCGTTATTCTTTTTGCCGAAATTCCTCAAGTCAGGAATTTACACCATTCCCGAATTTTTGGAATACCGGTACAATAAACTGGCACGCACCATCATGTCGCTGTCGATGATGGTCACGCTGGTGGGAATCACAAGTGCGGTGGTGATTTATTCCGGTGCCAAACAATACACCGTATTTTTCAAGGATGTGGATCTCATTCTGGAAGTTTCCGGCAAAAGACTCTTTGACGGTAACCCGCTCAATCTGACGTCGCTGGCATGGGTGATCGGAATCGTGGCGGCGGTGTACGTGTTTCTTGGAGGACTGAAAGCGTGTGCGTGGGCGGACTTACTGCAAGGATCGGCTTTGATTCTTTGCGGCGGATGTGTGCTTTGGTTTGCTTTGAATGCCCTGCAAAAAGCGGATGTCCCCACCATGCAGGAGGCGATGCAGGTCATGGATCTGCCGCAGGATCAGATCGCTCAAACGGTTCCCAAACTCGAAGCGGCACCGGCCATCGAACGGTTTCAGATGATTAACAATCACAAACTGCGGATGAATCTTCCCTGGACGGATTCGATCTTGCCGATCACTGCGCTGTTTTTCGGAATTTGGATTCCGAACCTGTATTACTGGGGCCTGAATCAGTTCATCATGCAACGGACGCTCGGAGCCAAATCGCTCGGGGAAGGACAAAAAGGGGTCGTTTTCGCGGCGTTTCTGAAACTCCTCATTCCGTTCATTGTGATTTTTCCGGGCATTATCGCCTTCAACCTGTACCATTCCGACATGAAAGAGTCGCGGCAGGAAGGTTTCTTCGGACGCGAATACATTCGGGCGAAACGTGACGGAACGCTGAGCAGCGACCGGATCAATGCGATTAAAATGGACGGTGCCCGAAAGAAAATCGAGGCCAACAATCGAACCAATCTGCTTTTCAAATATGACGAAAAGTTCGTTCAATTTGAGCCGGAAGCGACGCAAATGTTGATCAGTTATAACGCGGAAAAGCTTAAAGTGGTTTTGCCGCCGGGAATTTCGCCGATGGCGGCACAAAAAGAAATCGAAAAAGCCAATCAGAAGTTACCGGTACCGTTCCGTTACGCCAAGGAACTTAACGGTTACGATTCCGATGCGGCATTCCCGATTCTGGTCAACAAACTGATTCCGCCGGGAGGTTTGCAGGGATTCGTGCTTGCTGCGATTTTTGGAACGATTGTCAGTACGCTTGCCGCGATGATGAACGCCGCCTCGACGATGTTCACGATGGACATCTATAAGCAGTATTTCCACAAAAAAGCGTCCGACAGAATCCTGGTCGTGATCGGACGGTTCTGCGTGATTCTGTTTGTCATCATTTCGTGTCTGATTGCTCCGTATCTTGACGATCCGAAATACGGCGGTGTTTTCACGTTCATTCAGGAATTCCAGGGGTTCATTTCGCCGGGAATCCTTGCGGCGTTTCTCTTCGGATTTATCGTGCCTCGCGCCGCAAGATGGAGCGGTGTCGCGGCACTTTTGCTGGGGCCTGCGACATTCGGACTCCTCAAGTACAGTATCAGCTTCATCAGTGCGGACACGCATCCGGTTGCGGCACTTCTGCTGACAAGTTTTCTCAACCGGATGGTCATCACATTCCTTGTCGTCCTGATCATGATGACCCTTCTGACGCTGATCTGGCCGAAAAAGGAAGCGTTCCAACAACAGGTCACGACCAAACTCAATATGCAGGCTTCACCGCTTGCTTTTGTGGTGGGAATCCTCATTGTGGCGGCGACGATTGCGCTCTACGTGTATTTCTGGGATCACAAGACGCCGATGTTTCCGTCGGTAAAACAACCCGCGGCGGCGGCAGTGCCCGCTGTGGAGACGGATTTACCCCGGCCGCAGGAGGTACTGTAAAGAGCGGTGTCAAGACAGGAGGGGATTGTACGGACGGGAGGGTCCTTCGCGGCCGTCCTGTCTGGGGATGGGGTTAGAGAGGAATGATTTTTTCAGGCAACTGTTATGACTTTAAAACTTGGCATTATCGGTACCGGACGTTTGGGGGGATTTCACGCGGAAAAAGCAAAGGCGGATCCTCAGGTGGAATTGGTCGGAATTTACGACACCCGAAAGGACCGGACGCTTGAATTGGCTGAAAAACTCGGAGTCAGGGCGTTTGATTCCCCGGACGAATTGGCTTCAGAGGTTCAGGCGGCGGTGATTGCGGTGCCGAGTGTCCTGCATTACGAGATGGCCAAACCGCTGCTTGAGAGAAAGATTCACCTTTTGATTGAAAAGCCGATGACCGTCGATTCCGGAGAAGCGGCGGAGCTGGTGGAAACGGCGCGGCGGCAGAAGGTTGTTCTGTTGGCCGGTCATACGGAACAGTTCAATAAGGCGTGGCAGATTGGCACGGAATCCCTCCGAAAAAGGACCTCTCCGATCCTGATTCACGCGAAGCGGACCAGTGGGTACACCTTCCGTTCGGTTGACATCGGTGCGGTCCTCGACCTGATGATTCACGATCTTGAGCTTGTTCTTTCGGTGATTCCGCATGAGATTGTCTCCGTGGAAGCGGTCGGTTTTTCCACCGTCGGCGGCCATGAGGACATTGCCGATGCCCGGCTCGCCTTTGCCGAGGGAAGCGTCGTTCATCTTTTTGCCTCACGGGTCCATCCGTCGGCGGAACGTAAAATGCAGATTCAGACGGCGCATCAGTTCTGCGAAATCGACTTTGCCGCCGGAAAAGCGTTTTCGATGACGGCTTCCCCGGAGGTGATTCGCGGAGAATTCGCACCGGGTCAACCGGTCGGCATTTCGCCCCAAATCCTGATGCAGGAAAAATTCCTCCGCAGTGAAACGGTCTGTGACGCGTCGGATGCTTTGGCACTTGAAATGAGCGACTTTGCCGAAACGGTACTCACCAACCGGCCGTCACGCTTCCTTTCCGGGGAACGTGCCGCTCAAGCGGTTCACGCCGCCGCAATGATTCTGGACAAAATCCAATCGGGAAGCCCCGGCGGGCGGTTGCCTCATGGTCACTGCGTTCCATTCGGCTTCCAGTGGTAACGTTTTTCCGCCGGTTGACGCCGGTTGATACCAGCGACTAACAGGAGCGAGGCAACGTGCCGTTGCATCCTGGATGGGACTACCGTTCCGAGAACCAAACCCGCTCCCGTTGGTCGCTAGAATCCACCGGCATTTTTGTTTTGTGCTCCAATTGATTTGCTGGAAAAATTTTCTATCTGACAGCGAACCGGCAGCGTAGCACGCTGCTTTGAACCCGAAAAAACCGGTATTTCTCGATGAGATCTCCACTAAGACCAACATGACGAGAAGATGAAGATATGGTCGAGCATTGAAAGGGGAATGGCTTGCGAACAAAACACCGTATAGACATTGGATCACGACGACCTCTTCCCCTTGGATCGCCTGCGGCCGGTGTCCCCGGGGTCTCCCCTCCAGGGCCGTTTCAAATTCCTCTTCCACAAACCGCTGCCGCAGGTTTTCTATTCCCCGACGGTGCATTTCTATCCGTTCCGCTATCGCTTCATCGGTCATCTGCTCATCGGCAAGCAAGAGGGCTTGTGCCCGCTTCCGGACACTGTGTTTGCCCCGCTTCCCGTCGCGGATTGCAAGTTGGGAGAACGTCTGATCGAAGGGATTGACGCCCGGTTTTTGCTTGCCGATCGCGGTTACGATACCAACGCGATCCTTGACGCCGCTCTGGCATCGGGAATGACTGCGGTGATTCCGCCTAGGAAAAATCGCAAGGAACAACGTGCGTATGACAAAGAGTTGTACAAAAAACGTCATTGGGTTGAAAACGCCTTTTTACACCTGAAACGCTGGCGTGGCATTGCGACTCGTTATGCAAAAAATACCGCATCTTTTCTTGCGACTGTCCCTATTCGTTGTATGGCCATTGGGAGAGCGGAAACTATTGACGACACTGACTAAGGATCCATCAATAAATAAGTCTAACAATTAGGTTGAATGCAATAGTTCCATTCACCATGAAAACCACTTCTTGCTATCTTGCATTTTGCCAGTTCTTCGTCGCTAATTTTTATTCCTGTTTCATATTGTGTTTCGTCAAGAACTGCTTTTACTTTCAATCCTGTTTCTGTGGCTGTTGCACCGATTAAACCTAAAATCACCAACAAACTTTCTAACGGTTTTCCACGCCAATTAATTGATATATAAGAAAATAAACGATG
>JAISQK010000154.1 GCA_031274255.1 Planctomycetaceae bacterium
TGGAAGGTTCCGGATCAAAGAACAATTCGTTTTCCTCGTTGGAAATCATTGAAAATGGAAATTTGCATCTCCGGGGATTTGTCAAACAAAAAAACCGCAATATTCATGAGTGATGAAACGCTCTCTTTTCGTAAAGCACCGGATGTTACTTGCTACGATAACAACATCACGAACGGCAGCGTGGCACGCTGCACCGCACATTCGCAAGCGTATGGAAAGATTCTCCATCGGAGGCCGACCGCAAAGCTGGGAGGTTATACTGCCCGTCACGGCTCGCGACCGGCAGCTCCATCCGGGGTATAGCAGGCTACCGCTGTCAGTCTTGCAACCGGAGAATCATCACCGGACCGGTCAATCCGCTGTCCATAAGCGGAGTTTGCGGAGTCAGCTTGCGGATGTTGGTTTGGGTGCGCCGCTCCGGTTCAGGAAGTGACGCATCACCGATGATACGATTCGCCCAATGGTTGACGACAGCAATCTCCAACATGTTCTCACCGGCACGAACCGCATCCGTCACATCCACCTGATACGGACGTGCCCAAACCGTTCCCAGCGGGCGTCCGTTGAGCCAAACTTCCGCAATTTCAGAGACATTTCCCAATTGCAATACATAACGATATGCCGTCTTGTCCGCAACAAAATCTTCAGGAATTCGCACCGCTTTTCGATAGACCGCCGCGCCGCTGTAATATCGGACGGCGTCCGTTTCGCTCTGATTCCAGGGAATAAGCGTTTCAAAAAAAACATTTTTCGGACCGCCCCATTTTTCATCAAATGTGACATCCCAGCCGCCGTCAATGAGGAATCGGCGGTCCATTTTCGGAGAGTTGTTTTCCGTTGTTCCTTGTTGAATGACGGGAATCGGTTTGCGGAACACGACAAAAACCGAGCCGTAACCGGTCAGATCCAGCGGCACAACCGTGCGTTCCGATTCCTGCCGAAATGCTTTAGCCGTCCGCATTTCCCCGGTGAGGGGGTCCCAGAGTTCCGGCTGCAATCCCGTCACACGGAACGCACATTGCATGTGATCAGGGTCAGCCGAGAGATTCGCCACAAAATAGATATGCGAGTCCAGACCGCTTTCCGCATCCGCCGGTATCACATTGACATCTTTCGCCGAAAATTCCGCGAATGGTTTCAGATTGATTTCCCGTGCCTGATTTTTGTAAAGCAGACGATGAATCGAATCCACACGCGGCTTGGCGTTTGTCCCGGCGATCCGTTCAAAATCAAACGGCACGTTGTCTTTCTTCAACAATTCATGCGAAGTCATTCCCGTCACAACACGCCCTTTGCCGACAGTGCGAATCACAGGGGAATTCGCAGTATCCTCGTTTTCCGTCCCCCAAAGTATCGCGGCAATTTTTTGCACTTCGGCATCCGCGCCGGGATGATCCGTTGTCAATCCGGTGATGCGCCGCGGCTTCGGACCAATGACAGTGAGACCGCCTTCAATCACCCACCGTTCCAGTTTGCGAAGCACGGCCGCCGAAATGCTGTTACGGTTCGGCAGCAGCAGGATTTTATAACTCGTTCCGTCCGGCAAGATGATCCGACTCTCTTTGACGGTAACACGCTTGAGCAGAATCTCTTCCGTCGCCGTATCGTAGTCATAACCGGGAAGCGATTTTGCCGTGTTGCCCCATTTCATTTGCGTGAAATTCGGCGAGTTTTCACCGTAATACTCAAGCACATCGGCGGCAAACAGACCCTGTTGCAGTAAAAACTGCGAACGGTTGATGTATTTAAGAAAATCCTGTGACTTGGAGAACGTGAAATTGTTAGGGTTGAAGTGCGTTCCGGCGAAATACTCCTGTCCCGGAAGCCCCATTTCCTTCGGCGAACAGGTGAAAGCATGCCAGACCAACAAATTCATTCCCTCGCATAACGCCTGATCAAACGACGGCTTGAGATTGTCGGAGAACGATTCCTGCCAGTGCATTCCGATGTTTGTGAAACCTTCCGCCGCAACAATCCGGCGGCCGTACCCATGCGCCGCGGTGGCCGGTTGCTTGAGAAAAAAGCGGTTGACATCACCGACACGGTGACGCGGCGACCAGCTCCAGTATTCCGACATCGGAATGTCGCTCAATCCCAGAAGCTGCAGCGAATCAAACGGTCCGCCGTGCGGTCCGCCCGATTCGGGATGGATGCCGATACCGTATTTTGCGGCCATTGTCTGCATCAGAGCATAATGGTTATCGCGGATGCAGTCCGCAATGGTCCGGCGGTAATCATTAAGAAACCGGTTGGACATTTCACGGTTTCCCAGTATTTTTCCGGCGACAATCGGCAAATACGGCACAGGATCATAACCGCGCCGCAATTGAAATTCCCGTATAAAATCCGCCGACCAGTTCATGCCGCCCGCTTCCCAACTGTCGGTGTGCAAGTACCGCAGCACTTTTCCGGCAAGCGGTCCCGCGTCATTGATGAGCGGCTGCACGGCGGTTTGCCAGTACATTCGAAACGCTTCCGGGTCAAGATAATCGAGTGTGTACCCTTGCCAATCGCCGCTGGCCGTGGAAACATGCGAACCGGATTGCGTGTAGCCAAAACGGATGACCGTCCAGTCTCCCTCAGGAACATCCCATGACAATTTTCCATCGGCGTCCATTTTGCCGTCCATCACGAGAACATCGGAAACGTCCGCATCTTCTTCCCCCGGCACGGAAGGTTCGTCAAGCATCATCGGCAGACAGTCCGGTACGGAAAATCCCGCCTCGCGGTCGGCAATTTTGATGTTGTAATCCTTGAGACGGACACTTTGCCGCAAAGGTGTTCCCAAAATATTCTTCCCGTCCGACAGAGCGATTTCCGCAATCTGTGCATTACGGGGAGCATTCGGATGATTGGGGTCATACGCGGAAAAGATCGTAAGACGAAACTGCGTTCCTTCCGTGCGGGCAAACGATTTTTTCTGCTCTCCGTTCGGAGGACAGGAAAGTTCCGCCAGTTTTTTCCACGTTTGACCATCGTCTGACAACACGGCAAGTTCGCAGTCTTTCGGACCGTAACCGGGACGTCCGTGCAGAAGAATGGTGTCGGCGGTCACCCTTTTTGCAAAAGTGAGCGTAAAATGTTGCGGGGATTCGTTCGACACCGGTTTTTCCGGGTTGTTTCCCTCAGAAACCCAAAACGTCTCGAAATTTCCGTCAACAGCAAACGAGGCCGGATACATCTGCTGCGACGAATCCGCCGACGCGGTCACGCGGAGGGTTCCGACCGGTTTTTTCCGCTCGGGAATGGCAAGCACGGTCACATCCCTGTAAAAATGGTTGACGGTTTTCGGTTGCGGCAATGCCATGTCAACATGTCCGGGACCGCTGACGGTTGTTTCCGAAAACGTGACCAGTTTGGCGGCATGTTCCGGCTTGATGAACGGTGCGCCGAAATTCCAGCCGCTTTGAATATTCAGACTGAGAGAAAGTCCAAGGCTGTCCGCTTCTTTGAGTGCGTGGCGGTAAAGTTTCCGCCATGGTTCCGTTCCGAACATCGGACCGGAAGGCACGCGGATGTTTCCGTCTTGATTCGAGCCGTCGGCATCGAAAAGAATCGCGCCGCCGAATCCTTTCTCCTTCATTCCGGCGAGATCTTTCGTGATGGATTCTTCCGTGACATTGCCGTTGAGCCACCACCAATACGCCCAGAGCTTTGCGGAGTCCGGCGGGGTTTGAAATCCGGCGGCAAGCGGATCGGAAAGATAAAGATTCTGCGCGGCAATTTCCGGTAAACCCGCCAAAAACGAAAGCAATACACAGGAGAACAAACTCAAACCACAGGCCAATTTTTTCATGGAGGGAATCTCTTCAAAAACAGGAATCATCAATGGAACACAAACACGAAGACTTTATTTTACAGGAAATCCGTTTCCAAAACAACCGGCGTGGAAGATTCTGAAAATCACAACGCGATTCAAGTCCGTTGCGGCCATTATGGTTTCGGATTTTTCGGAACCGTAATGTCGAATGTCTTTCCTGGGACAGGGACTTCACATGTCAGCGGGGTGGAGGAGTAATTATCATACTTCGGGTCAATCAAAGAACGTGTCCCCGAACCGTTTTTTCCGGAAATCTCTTCGGACGCGCCGGTGATGTACACTTTATAGGTCCCTTCGGGCAAGCCGTCGTTGACGGTCACTGAACCCATTGTGTACTTTCCGGTGGAATCAATGTTCCCGCTTGCCTGAAAGGTGTCCGTGGCAAAAATCACGTTACCGTACGGAAGCGGCGTTCCGTCTTCATAAGTAACGGTTCCGCCAAGTGGAATATTTCCGTTACCGCAACCGGTCCCAAACAATATTCCTGATAAAAGAAGGAGCAGCAATTTTTTCATTGGACAAACTTACTTTATAAAATAATGAATACGGACACAAACCCCAGGCCGCGGATACCGCGGGAAGAGATACATCACCACTTCTCCGCAACCTGTCACGTCATAACACAACCACTACGTTATGGAAGGGACACGGCATTCCCGTCATGGACATTTCCAAGACGTCCGAGAATGCTGTTTGTTGTCACTCTGGCATCTTTATTGGCCTGACTCGACCAGACAGAACCGGTCGGCACCGTGACGGAAACCGACTGTACGGATCCGTCGCCCATGAGGAAATTGACGACTCCGGTGTGACTGCTTCCCCAATGCGGCTGATCCTCACCGCCGAAATTCGCCGCGGTATTTCCGTCGTTCGGACCTTTCGCCATTGCGGAATTAAGTGATCTGGCTGCGGAAAGCGTATTCCAGTCACCGGTAATCAGAATGCTGCAATCCCCGACTTCCCACCGAAGGGCCGTACTGGTTGGAAATTGGCAATGACCGACAAAATCCGCGCGGATGTGTTTTTCCCCGACAACAATCTGATTGGATGTTCCGTCACTCCAATAAGCCATTGTGTCGCGCGGCAACCATGAAGATGCTGTCCCGCTTCCCCAGATTGCCACTCGAATCGCTCCCGACTGTTGGGAAGCGTGATCCGATGCTGTCGGAATGTAGTTGTTTAACCACCCTGACCAAGCGGAAAAATCGCGTCCCTGAACAAAAGCGTAATCTCCCTGCGGACCGTACTGACCTCCCTGATTGTTGTTCCCGTCCGTTCCATCTGCAAGATATTCCCTGCCGCTACGGCGTGAAGGACATTTGAATGTACTCAAACCGGAACTTATCGAAGACTGCATTTGGGCACGGGTTGTGGCATTGGAATCCAGAACATTCCAGAAATTCACGTTATTCATGATAATCGAGAAGTTGTTGGTTTTGTCCTTGATCAGGTCATAGGTTGCCGTCTGTTCCATGTACGGCAGAATCAAGACCCAAAACGACGCATTGGGATTATGCGGGTTCGTTACCGTATATCCGACCGTGGACGGCGGAAGCCCTTTCATGGCATCGTGGAAATTGTGAACGGCAAGACCGGTCTGTTTGAGATTGTTCGTACACTGCATCCGCCTTGCGGCTTCGCGTGCGGCCTGAACCGCGGGTAAAAGAAGTGCAATCAGGATACCGATGATTGCAATCACCACAAGAAGCTCCACCAAGGTGAAAGCCGTCTTAGAACAGTACAGACAGCCCCCCCCCCCCTATTTTAACATTTTCTAACAGTTTTTTCATAAAAACCTCTCTTCACAAAGTCAAATTGTTGAAAAATCGTACATCAGAGATTCATACTAATCAA
>JAISQK010000175.1 GCA_031274255.1 Planctomycetaceae bacterium
CCGCTCCGAGAGCCACGGACCCGCTCCTGTTAGTCGCTGGAGTCAATAGACAGAAAAACGTTACCACTGGAGGCCGAATGGAACGTAGTGACCATGAGGCTATCGCCCGCCGGGGCTTCCCGGCTACCGGATGCAACGTCACGTTGCCCGCGGCTTTACAGTAGGGTGTTTTTCGATATGATAAGGCCATGTTGTTTCAATACGCCGTCAACTGGTGGTCGCGGCCTGCCGGAGGCCGTGAAGTCCTTTTCATCACCGTACCGATGATTATTTCGTCCGGTTCGTGGGCGATCATGAATTTCGCGGATCGTGTCATGCTGACATGGTACAGCGGAAACACCGCCGGTCTCTTTTCCCAAACCGGCGACTCGTCAGGAATCGCCGCCGCAACGGCCGCCGCCGCGGGGGCCGGGTCGCTTTACCTGGTGATCATGTCGCTGCCGGTCGGAATCATGATGCTGATCAACGCTTTCGTCGCCCAGTATCACGGAGCCGGAAAGCCGCATCGGATCGGGCCGATTGTCTGGCAGGGGATCTTTTTCGGGATGATCCTGATGCCGCTTTACGTGCTCGCCGAACCGGTGCTCACGGCGGCGTTTTTCACGATGAAACATGACCCGGGATTGATTGGGCTCGAAAAATGCTTTCTGCACTTCGCCCTTTACGGGGCCGGAGCACAGATTTCCGCCGAGGCCATTGCCGCGTTTTTTATCGGCCGCGGCAAAATGCGGATGGTGATGATGATCAACATCGCCGCGGATGTTTTCAACATTCTCCTCGATTCTCTGCTGATTTTCGGACATTTCGGACTGCCGGAGATGGGGATCGGCGGGGCGTCGCTCGCGACAACGATCTGCATGTGGTTTCGTTTTCTCGCTTTTCTGACGTGGATGTTTGTCGTCAACGGCCGTCACGACCGGTTCCGCGTCCTTCAGGGATGCCGCATCAATGTGCCGCTCATCCGACGCCTGTTCCGTTTCGGACTTCCCGGCGGTTTGGAATATGCGCTCGAAGCGACCGGTTTCAGTGCCTTTATCATGCTGATGGGAACGATCAGCCCTCAGACTCTGGCGGCGACGTCCATTGCCTTCAACCTGAACGCTCTCTGCTTTTTGCCGCTGGTCGGGATGGGGTTGGCCGTGATGAGTATCGTCGGACGTTACCTCGGCGAAAACAAACCCGAACTCGCACAGCGGGCCACGCTCACCGCCCTGACGCTCGGCACGGTGTCGAACGGCTTTTTTGTGCTGCTGTTCCTGTTTTTTCCGAATCAACTGCTTTACGCCTACATGATGTTCGGCGACCCGGAAGAGTTTGCCCCGCTGCACAATATGACCGTGGTCATCCTGCGGTTCATGGCGGTGTACCTCCTCTTTGACGGCATCAATATCATTTTCATGTCGGCGGTCAAGGGAGCCGGCGACACGCTTTATCTGCTGATTGTCACGCTGATGATGACGCCGCTCCTGATCGTGCTGTGCTACCTTTCCATCAAACTCGGTTTCGGCGTTTACGCCTGCTGGACCATTTTCACCGTTTGGATCTGCGTTTTCGCCGGAACGTTTTGCGTCCGTTTCTTCCGCGGAAAATGGAAGAGCATGCGTGTCATTGAACAGGACTACATCGCGGAGGACGTGTGACGTTCCGTTGACGGTCGGGCAACGTAAAGTTGCATTCCGCGTTGGCCTATCTTACCGGTAGTCAATCTCTTCTGTCATCGGAAGGTCGGCGATGTTGTTCAGTCCGAAGAGTTTGAGGAACCGTTCTGTCGTCCGGTACTGCACCGCAGACCGTTTTCCCTGTTTCGCGACCGTGTCAATCAGCCCGCGGCGGACAAGCTGTGTCAGAACACTGCCGCAGGCGGTTTTCCGCATTTTCTGAATTTCGTCGCATGTGACCGGCTGTTTATACGCCACGATGGCCAATGTGTCGATTGCCGCCTGGGAGAGCCGGGTTTCACGGATTCGACCGTGAAATTTCGCCCGAACCGGTTCAAATTCCGGCCGCAGTTCCATCCGGTACCCCTCTTCGACCGATACAATATGATACGGCGAATGGGAGTGCCGGTATTCCTCGTTCAACTCCGCCGCAATCGCCGTGATTTCCTCCGGTGAAACATTCCGCATCAGTTCCGCCGCCCGGTTCGGCGGCAACGGCTGGTTTCCGCGGTTTCCGACAAAAAGCATCGCCTCAAAAATGGTTTTCGGACTTAACTCCGCCCTGTCCGTTGACAGGTCAAGCGGTACGGCGGCGACGGATTCGGAGCGGAACTCCTCCGTGCCGTCCGTCTCGGAGGTGTCATCGGAAGGCGGTTCCGGCGGATTCTCCGGCTGCGCGACATTTTCACCAACCGGCGGCTCCTGAGCGTACCGGGCAAACATTCCGCGGAGCTGCTCAAAGGAGAAAATCTCCTCTTCCGGTGAACCGTCCGGCATTTCGTTTTCCAACGGATCAGGTTTCGGCATTCCTCACTCTTGATTCTGATTCATTGACCGCCGTAATAAAAATCCGTCCGCACCGTCATTTTTCGGCCAGAACGGAGAACACAACATCGGAAATGCCGGACTCCCTACACGCGACCATGATCGGTTCGACACTTCCATAAGGGGTCATGCGGTCGGCGCGGATGCGGACTTTCAACGGCTTGCGAGTCCCCTTCCGCTCGGCGAGCAGATAGTCACGGAGTTGCTCCAGCGGCACCTGCTGCGTCCCCAAAACGGCGGAACCGTCGCCAAGCACCGTGATGACGATTTTTTTGGCGTCATCGTCACGCGGCAGTTCACCGGTTCGGGCCGACGGCAAGTCCACCGGCACACCGGTCTCCTGCTGCACCATGTTACTCGACACGATGAAAAAAATGATGAGCAGAAAAACCATGTCGATCATCGGCGTCATGTTGATCGACACATTTTTCTGTCCCGCAGACGGTGTCGGAACTCGCATGGTTATTGGTCTTCCGCCGGTGATGTTTCCACAGAGACTTCCGGGGGAGGAAGAAGATCCTCACCAAGGGGAATATGGACTGCTTCTTCCTGGGCTTTGTCCGCAACCGAAAGAGTATAAGGTACTGTCTCCGGTTCTGCCGGAGATTCCAGTTTCAGAACCTCCTCGGTGATAAGGTCTAAAAGTTCCGCCGCGTCAATCGCGGGCTGGGAATTGACTGTTGGCGTGTTATAGATATATGAATCACTTGGAGGATTCGCAGATCCGCTAGGAACCAAATAATTCACAGGAACCATAGGGGAGGGATGAGCCATTTTTTCCTCGTAGAACCGGAACAACAGGGAGATTTTTTCCTCGGCGTCCTTGATTTCCGGAATGAGCTTCTTCACTTCTTCCATCTCGCCCCGCTGGAGACGGATGGTCAGCATTTGGAAGAGATAGCGTTCCCGCGGCGGCATCGTATCAAAATGGGACGGCAACAGCGGTGACAGCCGATTGCTCGGAGTACGACTTGTCCATTGGTTTAAGTCTGCAACGAAACCTTGCGGCGGTCCTGAGATAGCTCGCGGCCGTTCTGGTGCCGGTGGCGACGACTGTGTTCTTGGGTCCACCGCAAAATAATGCGGTGTTTTTTGGTCTGCCGCGGTAAGATAATGGTGCGCCGCTTTGCCCGAAAGAAGGACAAAAATCACCAGCAAACTGTAATTTCGAAATCGTTTCATGTCAAAACTCCTTATTGTGAGTGTGAGAAGAAAAGGGGGGACTCTTACCGGCAACATGCCGGGGAATCGTCAAAAACATTCGTGAACATTCCTTCATCCTTTCGGAGGTTTGGGCGGAACGGCCGGGTCATGCAGCTCCCGCTGGATCGCCCATTGCTTGACCGGCCGCATGATCTGTTCGACGGTGTACGCCGCGTCGCTGACAATATTGGAAACCCGGTTGGTGAAAAACATGTGAGCGGCAAGCGACGGAATCGCCACAATCAGCCCCTCGGCCGTCGTCACCAGGGCAAGGTAGATTCCTTCGGCCAGGTTGGCGCCGTGAGCAAAACCGTCCGACATGGCAAGGTCACGGAACGTGATCACCATTCCGACGACGGTTCCGAGGAGTCCGATCATCGGGGAAATGTTGCCGATCAGGGCAAGATAATCGACACGGCGGTAAAGTCTTCCCGCTTGTTCGTCCATCGTGTCTTCAAGGGCTTTTTCGATCACGTTCCAGTTGGCTCCCGGCTGCGAAAGTCCCGCAAGAATCGTGTTGCCGAGGAAACCGCCCTGCTCCTGACATACGGCGATCGCTTTGGTCCGGTTGCCGGTCTGCAATGACTGGAACACCGCATCCGCCGTTTTCGGAGGCACAAGCACCGTCAGCCTTATCGTGACAATATACTCAATGACCAGTCCCACGGCCACAACGGAAAGAAGTAAAATCATCAACCCGACCGCCCCGCCGGCACGGAGAATCGTCCAGAAGGAATCTTTCTGTGCCGGTTCGTCTGATGTTTCCGCAGACGGGACAGAACTCGTCTTTTCTCTATTGTCCGCATATCCCTCCGCAACAGGAGATTCCGGCGGCGCCGCAGCATCGGAGGGGAATGGAGGAGACTGCGCGCAAACAGAGAAGATAAAATAAAATACGATTATTGTAAAACAAGCAAAACGTGTCATGGTTTCCCTACCTGTCCGGCTGAGCGTTTCCGATGAAACATTGCAGATTATAACAGTTTGACACAAAGGAAACAAGAGATTTATTGAAGATTTTCCCCTTTGGGAAAATTTCCGATTCACGCGACCAGCATGCTGCTGCACCGATCGGGAAGCCCCGACGGGCGATAGCCTCCCGGCTGCGCGGTCGGCATGCTCACGCTCACTTCGTTCGGTTCGCTTCCAATAGACAGTCTTTTCTAACCACTTCCCTTTTGTTCCGCTTCCCTTTTGTTCCGCCGGTTGATACCAGTGAGCAACGCGAACGGGTTCATGACTTTCGGGACGGGCAACGTGCGGACGTTAGTATCTTTACTGGAATATCACGGGCCTTCGGCCTCATGTTGGAAAGATTTTTCCAACTGATGCCGAACCGAACGTAGTGAGTGTGAGCCTATCGCCCGCCGCGGTGTCGCGGCCCGCCGAAGGCATTCCTCCTGAATATCAGGGAGCGAATTTTAAGGTTCCGAGTATTGATTTTCGGCTTCGGACAGGAGGATTTGGGCCGATTTTTCCGAAGCTGCTCTCTTTTGACGAGCGGTTTGAGCCGGTTTAGGGAAATCGCGGTCTTTTTCCAACCAAACAGAGGAAAAAGACTTGAGTCCAAGAGTAAAAGACTTGAGGTAAAAGGGAATTGCACCGGAACAAAAGCGAATTGGGGGGTTACAATCCTGATTTGAAGAGTAATATTTGCCTCCGGCGGCCAACGCGAGGGCGTTGGATCCCGGATGGGACTACCGTCCCGAGAGCCAAACCCGCTCCTGTTAGTCGCTGGTATCCACCGGCGAAAAAACGTTTCCACTGGAAGCCGAACGGAATGTAGTGACCAACAGAAGGCAACATGTTACTGCACCGCACCTCGCAAGCGGTTAGAGGGAGTGGTCTACGTGAAGACACCAGCGACCAACGGGAGCGGTAAAAATATCGAAATTTTGTTAAAAAAAGTCAAAAATTTTTCCTTTCGGACTTCACAAAACCATATTTTTGGTAAAATAGAGAAAGTTGATAATTTTTGTT
>JAISQK010000360.1 GCA_031274255.1 Planctomycetaceae bacterium
CCCACCCCACCCATTTTGACATTTTGAACACAACAATAGTTTTTTCATAAAAAACTCCTTCTCACAAATTCAAATTGATTGAAAAATCGTACACTAGATAGTTATATTAATCAAAAGAGAAAGAAAAGTCAAGAGACAAAAAAGAAAAAGGGGAAAAATATTTAAAAGTGCTGAGAAAAAAGAAATACGTACCGAATACAACGTGAAAGAGATGGAGAATTCTGTTGAATGAGAAATGCCTCCGGGCAGCGTGCGGACGCTGCACCCCGGATGGAGCTGCCGCTCCGAAGCAATGACCCGTTCGCGTTGCTCACTGGGAAGCGTGCCGCTTCACCGCACATCGCAAGCGGTTGGAAAGATGATTCAACTGAGGCCGAACCGAACGGAGTGAGCGTGAGCCTATTGGGATCCAACGCCCTCGCGTTGGCCGCCGGAGGCATTCCTTATGGGATTCACGGAAGGAAATATTGATAGAATAGAAATATTAGGGGAAACGTCGGAGGATTAGAGGAATCCAACTCAAGGAAAAATTTCTCAATCAAGACTTTAAAAGAATGTCTGCCGACGGCCAAACGTGCCGTTTGATCGCAGATGGGACTGCCATCCCGAACAATAACCCGCTCCCGATGGTCGCTGGGAAGCGTGCCGCTTCACCGCACATCGCAAGCGGTTGGAAAGATGATTCAACTGAGGCCGAATGGAACGCAGTGACCATGAGGCTACTGCCCGTCGCGGCTCGCGACCGGCCGCTGCCGCGGCTCCTCAACCGACATTGATCCACGAATCCATCTTGTCGAATGTCCAGGGATCGCGCTGTGTACGGCTAAAGGAAGCGTGTTTGTTCGCTTCTTCCGCCCGGTCGCCTTCGAATGTTTCCGTTTGAGGATTCCACTGCAATTTTGCGCCGCCGAGCAACATGGAGATATTGCCCATGTGCGCAATGGTGTGCGTCCGGTGTCCGCTTTCGGCGGTGTAATAACACTCCCCGCGGTCTTTGACCCGCAGCGAAAAATCAATGTGTTCGCCCCCCGCCAAAGTACGATCCTGCCAACGTACCGTGCTTTCGGGACGGCCGTAATTTTTGCGATTCGGCGCGGAATCGTCAAACGTGATTTCCAAGAGTTTCGGATCGCTTGCCCGCAACGGTTGTTCACGCCAGCCGCGCGTCAGAACCCAGCCCTCCGTTCCTTCGACTTTAAGACCGGCAACCTCCGTTTTGAGTTCCATTGTAATGCCGTTTGCGAACTTGTAGGACAGATTAAAATCCTCCGCCGTATTCCAGACATCCTCCGCTTGCGGAAACACGCCGGTTCCGGCAACTTCGGCGGGACCGCTGTGGTCCATGTCGAGCACCCATTGAGCCAGATTCATCATGTGAGGACACCAATCCGAAATCACGCCGCCGCTGTACGCAAAATTCCAACGCCAGTTGTAATGATGCCGTGCGGGAATGTACGGCAAAAGCGGAGCGGGACCCGTCCACATTTCATAATCAATATGTTTGGGAACTTCCGCGGGATTGAAATTCAGCGGGCGTTTCATCGGATCGCGGCTTGTCTTGTTTCCCGGCGGAAGAAGAACTTTGAGATGCCTGATTTCACCAAGATGCCCGTTTCTTGCCAGATTGACCACCTGTTGGAACTGGTCCACCGAACGGACTTCCCCCGCCGTTTGATAAACACGTTTGGTCTCTTTTTGAACTTTGACTAAAAGTTTGCCCTCCTCAATGGTCAGCGTCGGCTTTTCGCAGATCACATCCTTGCCCGCTTTCATCGCAAAAACAGCCATCAGAACATGCCAGTGGTCCGGCGTGACAATATCCACCGCATCAATCTCCTTGCGGTTCACCAGATCACGGAAGTCGCTGTAAATGTTGCAGCCTTTGTAGTCCGTTCCCGACTTTTTTGAATAAAAATCGTTGACTTTCTGTTGAGTGCCCGTGACATAGTTTTTATCAATATCGCAGACGGCAACGACCTGCTGCATCGGATTTTTGAACATCAGGGGGAGATTCCAGCCGGCTCCGTGCGAACCGCAGCCGATCAGTCCCATGGTAATCCGCTCGCTCGGAGCCACTTCGCCGTCCAATCCCAAAACGGAAGACGGAACAACAAACGGAGCGGCAACCGCAAGGGAAGCGGTTTTCAAAAAAGTACGTCGTGAATAAGTCATCATCAAATTTTCCTTGTGTAAAATGAACATAGAAACAAACAACCGTTCCATACCGTCAGTCGATATGGATAACTGATCAGACTTGTTCCGTAACCAAAAATCAGACAACGTGGGACAAGTCTATTATTTAGTTCTTGAATGTCGTCTCAAAAGAAGCGTAATGTTTCCAACTTCGCTTCTCCGTTCGAGGTGATATTGAAAACAAGTTCCGCTTTCCCTTCCTCGACATTTTCCAATTGAATATCCTCTCCGCCGACGCCCTGTCCGATTATTGTTCCGTTGGCGGTAACCGTTACTTTGCTGATGTTCTCCAATCCTTCGCCCTGCAATGAAATCTTCTTTTCCCTGCCGGTGAGCGACACATATCGAAAGCCGATTTCGGCGCTGTCCTTCACGATAGCGCCGCCGTATTTGCCGACTTTACCGCTGAATTTGCAATTTTTCTGAATCACCGAAGTGTTGAAATAAATGGGTTTCGAGGTGTTCAATCCTTCGGCGATGCCGCTGCTGCTCGGTTCTACGGGGATAATCAAGCCGTCCCTGTCGAAGCTGATTTTCTCGACGCATAAGGCGCGGCGGTTCCACTGGGCATTGGGGGCACGATGATAGAAGACGTACCATTGACCGTGAAATTCTTCAATGGAACCTTGTATGTTGCTGTTGCCCGGCAAATCCTCAATCGTGAGAATGACGCCGCGATAGACATAATCGCCCGTAATATCTTTTGAAGTAGCGTAAGACAGGCGTTTCGGGGTATGATTGTCTTTTGTGATGCGACCGCAATTCTCATCATAAATCAGGTAATAAGTATCGCCGCGTTTGCGGATGGATGGACCTTCGTAAAAATCATGCAAATTGCCCAGATTTTTCATGCAATCCTCGTCAATCACATTATCATCGGCGAGTTTGGCGACCATCAGATGGTTTTTTTCGGCGGGTAAAGCCGTGGGCGCCCAAATAGCGTAGCGTGTTCCGTCCTTTTCCACAAACACCTTGAACGTAATGCCGTCGATTCGTTTATTTGATTTGTTGCCTGTGACCCAGCGGAAATTGGAAAACTTGCCCGAAGGATTGTCGCTTTCGACGATAAAAGGCGTGTTGCCGATGATTTCGCCAAACCATTCGTATGCGCCGCACAGCAGGTATTTTCCGTTGTAATAATGCACATCCGACCCCCAAAGCATTTTGCCGCGATATTCGTTTTCTTCGTCGAAAGACGAA
>JAISQK010000238.1 GCA_031274255.1 Planctomycetaceae bacterium
ACAGCCCCCCCCCCCCTATTTTAACATTTTCTAACAGTTTTTTCATAAAAACCTCTCTTCACAAATTCAAATTGATTGTAAAATCGTAACATCAGAGATTCATATTAATCAAAAGAGAAAGAAAAGTCAAGAGGCAAAATGGTTAAAAAGTGAAATTTTTCCTTTACGCACTTGACTCATACATTTCTATTTTAATCTGTTCTCTGTCAAAAAATATTCCGAATATCCGGTGATGCTTGTATTGCCGAACTCAACCGACAAAACGAATGGTCGTGGAAGTTCCTTCGTCATCATTATGATTTTCTTCGTTTTCCCCCTCATACCGCCGGAGTCTCAAAACCGGAGTCCGGTTCCGACGCCCCTCACAAATGATTCCGCGTGTGGTGGAATTCAGAAACTGGGTCATTTCGACGACAGCGCCTTTGGTGAAATTTTCTTCAAGGTGTTTCAGTATCTCCAGCCATGTCAACTGTTTGCGGAAAATGATGAGATACGCTTCCCTGAGTTGCCGGATGTCTTCGGCACTGAAACCGCTGCGACGAAGTCCGATCATATTCAAGCCGACAATATTACTTGTCAAACCGTCCACCGTCACGAAAGGGGGGACATCCTGTACGACGTGAGCCTGTCCGCCGACCATGGCGTAGGCCCCAATCCGGCAAAACTGGTGGACTCCGGCAGCTCCGCCGAGATTGACACGATTCCCGACCGTCACATGTCCGCCGAGCATGGAATTATTGACCATCACCACATTGTCACCGACACGGCAATCGTGAGCAATATGAGCATTCACCATTAAAAGATTATTGTCGCCGAGAATCGTTGCATTGGACTCCTTCAACGCGCGGTGGATGGTGACATTTTCGCGGATCACGTTTTCCGAACCGATCACGACAGTACCGCACTCTTCCGGAACGGCCAAATGCTGCGGAAGTCCGCCAATGACGGTTCCTTCGCAAATATGATTATTTTCACCAAGAATCGTTCCTTCCTTGATGGTCACCCTTGCCTCAAGCCGACAACCGTCCCCGATTTCCACATCATGTTCAATGACACAAAACGGTCCGATCTGAACATCACGTCCGATTTTTGCTCTGGAACTTACTTGGGAGAGAGGATAATTTTGCACATCCATGCCTTTCATCAGCGATTAATTGAAAAAGTTGACTTCCATGCCGGTAAGGATACAAAAATACTCTCCTCTTGAAAAGAGCAATTTTCCTTTTTTGGGAATATTTCCTCCATATGTGAAATGACACGGAACGCACAAAATAGATAAGTGAATATTTCTCAACTTCCGGCTTTGTGTGAAATACTCCGGACTCACCGTATGTCACGGGGCATGGCGGTATCCTGGGAACCGGTTCCGGCAAAAGGCGGTTTCTCGAACATTTGCCCATCACCTGTCACACGCGGATCGTTCGTCGATATCAGCACCTCCATCAACCGGTCTGAAAGGGTTTTACGTACCTCTGCATAACCCGGTGTTTCCGCAACATTGATCAGATAATCGGGGTCGTTCCGAAGGTCATAAAGTTCCTCCGCCGGTCGTTTGCCGAACGCAAAATCCCAATACCGCTGCCATGCCGGTTCCTCCCCATGCAGAATCAGCCACGTTTTGGTCGGACTTGCATCAAGATCAGGAAACGTATAACCGGTGTTGCCGCTCTTTTCCATCATGTCCTTATAGGTATCGCCGGAGTCTTGATGATACGGAGTTCCCATCGGCCAGCGGTCGGGAGCAAAATTGCGGATGTAGAGAAAATCTTTGGTGCGGATGGACCGTTGCGGATACGGCAAATTTCCTGTCCGTGCCGTGTCGTAATGCCGTTCGCGTCCCGTCACGACAAAATCGCGGCTTGGATCAATCTGTCCGTCCTTGTCCGAAAGCAATAAGGGCAAAAGACTTCGTCCCGTCATGCAATCCGGCGGTGTTTCGCCTGCGATTTCGAGGAAGGTCGGGGCAAGGTCCATCAAATTGACAAAATCCTCAACGGTCCGGTTTCCTTTCACTTGATCCCCCCAGCGGACAAACAGGGAAACTTCCGTACCGAGGTTGTAGAGATTACACTTGCCGCGGGGAAACCCCGGAATCCCATGATCGCCGCTCACAACAATCACCGTGTTGTCCAGTTCGCCGAGTTCGTCAAGTTTTCTGAGGAACCGGTCCAGCACAGCATCCAGTGCGAGAACTTCGCCGAGATAATCACAAAAATCCTCACGCACTTCCGCGACATCAGGGAGAAATTCCGGCAGTTTTCCTTTCAAATCCTCAGGATTCAAATCCCAAAGTGCCTTGCCGGAGCCTTTTTCCCATGTACGGTGTGTGTTTGTCGGACCGAAATAGTAACAAAACGGTTTCGCGGCTTCTTCCGGTGATGTCCTGCCTGCATCAAGAAACTGTTCAAAATTCGCAAGACATTCGCGGTAGAGTTCCTCTTTGGCCGCTTCGCGGTCCACTCCCTTCGCCGTCCTCTGTGTCACAACTTGCGAAAAACGGTTGAAACGGTTTCCCGCTTTGACGTATCGTGTGCGGTTTCCGCCGAATGGAGCGTCTGCCGGTGAACCGGGTCCCCATGCTTTGCAGGAAAAGCCGATACGGTAGCCGGACTTTTCCAACAAAAGCGGAAAGGCGGGAATGGATTCGTCCCAAACCGCCGGACGCAGAATAGAACCTCGCCCGGTTCGGTAAAAATACTGACCGGAAAACAACGCACTCCGGCACGGCGTGCATGACGGTGCGTTGACATGCGCATGCCGGAATCGTACCCCTTCACGTCCAAGTCTGTCAAAGGCCGGTGTTTTGAAAGTGCGGTTGACCGGTGTTTCGTCATAAATACCGGCGTAGCGTCCCCAGTCGTCTGCGAAGAAGAAAAAGAGATTCGGACGGCATGCCGCTCCGTCGCATTTGTTCACGCTCACTTCATTGGGTTCGCCTTCGCCATGGGATGCCGGCTGCTGCGTAACCAAGGGGCCGCTTCCTGTCACGGAAACAATGCTTGTTCCTGTAAAAACCGCCGCGGCAAACAAAGCTGTCAAAAACGTTTTACTCCGCATGCTTTTCCTTTCCTTTGTCGAGAGATGGGAATCAAATCCCTATTTCCGAAAAACCTGAGTGGTCAGAGAAAACGGCGTGTCGAACCAAATCGACTCCAACTCCATGTAGAACGCCACATGCCCTTTTTCCGGTTTCGGAATCACGGCCTCATAAAGCCCCGTTTCGCCCGACGCGTTCAGGTCTTTGCTCCCCCAGACGGATTGGCGGAAGTCTTTACTGTCGGAATGGGCTGTCCAGAGTTTTGCGGTGCAATCGGGAATTTCCGTGACGACCTTCAGTGTGTAATCCCCGTCGGTGTTTTCGCCTGATGTCCAGGTCATTTCCGGCCAGGAATTCCCTTTGTTCTCGAAAGCATACTTCGCGAAAACCGCCACCGACAAAAAAGCCCGCGGCTGTTCATTGCCCAAATCGTGTCCGACATTCGGAAATGTCGCGATGTACTTCACGCCGGTGAGATCATCCCAGTAATTCCGGGTTGCGTCGAGCGTCCAGTAGGGATCATTGGTCGCGTGAATCAGCAGTTTGGGAAGCGTCAGCCGGCTTCGGTAGTAATACGGATCAATGATGATCCAGAGCCGTTTTTTGAATTCACTCATATTATCCGGGTTCTTGTCAATCAGGCGGCGCGACGTGTAATCGTGAATACTCGGACTCCAGTCGCCCCAGGTTTCGAGCTGATACTGCATCTGCCGCGACAGATTGAGCGTGTCAATGACAATCGGGGCAATGGCGATGACCCGTTTGTCGCCGGAAGCCGCTGTCAGCCAGGTGGTCCAACCGCGTTTCGACGCTCCCGAGACCACAAAACTTTCAACTTCCTGATGACGCTCCTGCCGGAGGATTTCCTGGGCGGCGTCCATGGCGCGAATCGCACTTTTGGCCATCGGGAACAGTGCCGGCCATGTCGTGTCGTTTTCGGCAAGGGCTTTGAGCAGCGTTTCACCGATCAATGCGTCTTCACGATAATCTCCCAATAACGGCTGATTCGGCACTTGAAGCAGCAGCACCGCATAGGCATTGACCTTTTCCGCAATCCGCCGCACCTGATCCATGTCTCCGTGACTCGGACGTCTCCCTATTGAACCGCCGGTGATGAAAAGGAGGGCTTTATCGGGATAGTCGAGTTGTTTCGGCTCCACAATCACCATGATATGTTTCCACGGAATGCCGTGCCATGTTTGCGAGGTCAACTCGACAAACCATGCTTTCTGGGAAGCGTCCGTATTTCTTTCGAGAATTTTCCATTGATACGTCTTGTCCGCGAGAGAAAGATACGTATCCAGTTCCGGCGGCACTCCGAAAGCTTCCGCGGCGAAACTCGCCGTAAAAAACACGGCGGCGAAAAATCCTGAGACGGCAACACTCCCCCAAGTCAATTGATAGTTTCTCATCATCTCTCCCAACAGGTTTGAAAACAGAAGCGAATGATTGTCCGCTTTTTCCAATCAGATTATGATGATTTTACCTCAGCCGGTCCTGTCTGACAAGGTCTTGCCCGCCGGAATCTTTCCCGGTACAATGAGGCCGACGGCGGTATTGTTGCCGCTGCCGTAAAATTTCACACCCCAAAGGGAGAAGGACATGAAACGCAAAAGTTGCTTGGTGGTCTTGTTGATCGGAATGGTTGTCACGGGAACGTTGTCGGCACAGGAAAAGTACGTTCTCAAGGCGGAATTGGCTCCGGGAAAATATCTGCAAACGGTGAAAGTGAAAACCGTTTCCAATACAAAAGCCGGCGGCATGAAACACGGAATTCCTGTAACCCAGGAGCAAACCTTCAAAATTCTCCTGGATGTTTCCGAGCCGGAGACCAATGGAACGCAAAAAGTCAAAATGGCGATCACCGAATACAAAATGAATCAGTCGGCGATGGGGCAGCAGATGGTGTACGACAGTACGAACCCGGACAAATCCGGGAACAAACCTCTCGACAAAGTTCTGGAAGCCATGACGAAAATGGAGTTTACTTTTGACCTGACCCAAGAAGGAAAAGCCGAAAATTACAAGGGAATAGAGGAATTTTGGGAAAAAATGGCTCAAGGGCTTTCAGAGAGTTCCATAGCCAAAGAGATGTTTGAATCCATGAAAAAGTCCTTCGGGGACGAAATGATATCCAAGATGGCCGGAGAATGGGAGAATTTCCATGACAAAACGCCGCGGGCCGTCGGCGAGGAGTGGAAAAGCACCAGTCAGGCGGCGATTCCCATGCTGGGGGAGACGGAAACGGAAGTGACATCGAAGCTGGAATCGGTTGAAGGAGACATCGCCGTGATTACCGGCCATGGAATCATCAAATCCGCCGGCAATGAAATGGAAATGGGACCGATGAAATTTCAAGTCAACGACACCTCCATCATCACGAGCAGCACAACAAAGTTCCGTCTTAAAACCAAGCGGCCTGAGGAGACCGTGACGGAAGCCGTCATGAAGATGAGTATGACGATGATTCCCGGGGAAAACTTTCCGATACCTGATGGAAAGCCGATGGAAATGGAGATGGATTCGACCAGCACCACCGTTGTCACCACGGAAGCCATCCAGTAGAAGCAAGCATACCGCTTCACCGGTCGCGAGCCGCGACGGGCGGTAGCCTCCCAGCCTTTTCAAGGCGATCGGCATGCTCACGCTCACTTCGTTCGGTTCGCTTCCAATGGATAATCTTTTCAACCGATTGCGTTGGGGTCATTGTTCCGCTTACTGGTTTCAGTGAGCAACGTGGCACGGCAACATGCTGTTCCATGGAACGGAGTGTAGTTTTGACACACACGGATCCCTTTCCGCAACCCCTTTAATATAAAGGAATTGCGAAAAGTTGCAACCCGCCCCTCTGTGCGGTAAAGTGACCGACTACATGAGTAGTACCCATGAAAAATCCCTTTATTGACACAGGAGAAGCCCATGCCCAAAAAGAACATCCCCTCGTACCGTCTCCACAAAGCCACCGGACAGGCCATCGTCGTCCTCAAAGGTAAGACCTTTTACCTCGGCAAATGGAAGACTCTCGCCAGCCGTGAACGTGAAGAATTTTCTCAATGGAAATGGAGACTGGTTCGGCGCGGTAGTGAGATTCTAAAACATTTTGTGCTGACTGGCACAATAGAGATCGTGTCGATTAGACCATGGGAACCCGTGTTGCGGAAACCGCGTCAGAGCGTGGAATTGGACAAACCCACACCCGAACAATTGACTGACCCGGACGACCTTTTCGCGTTGATTTGGCGCGTCAAACAGGCGATTCTCAAAGCTGGGCTGACAAAGCAAACTGTGCGGCATTACACGGCAGAAGGAATGACAGTCATTCTGCGTAAACACACGCAGCAAATACTGGTGCATTATTCAGAAGCACTGGCATCTGAAGCGGTTGCAGAAATACGGAGCCGGTATGAGCAGGGATTGACCTCGCGGGTTTCTTATCAAAACCTACGAAAAATCTACCCACTCACGCCGCCGGAGAAACCCGCCGACCACGAACGCCAATACATATCCGCTTTGTTCGATGCTTACGACGACGCAGCCGATGGTGACTCCTTGCCAAGCGACGATATCACCAAGCACCCGAAATTTGACAGGGACTTGAAGCAGCGCAGAATAGAGTATTTCGCCGCCGAAGCAGTTCGCTGTGGTACGCGAGAGAACTTTCGCAACAACGACCCGGACAACCTCTTTACGGCATTGATGACCGAAACGTTGGACGGTGTTTCCGATGTCCATACGATGGACTATCGTCATGGGTTTGAGCGGTTGCTTTCCGTGATGAAACACGCAACATCGTTGCATCTTGAAAACTGCATAATCGGACGCATTCCCGATTGGGTAGGACCCAGTCAGAAAAAGGGGGTCTGCCATATGCTTGTGAACGAAGGGCAAATCAAAGGGTGGGTGGACAGTGATGAATGATGTGTTTAATACCGCCTTCGAGATATCACTCCGAGTTTTGCTCACGCTCGAAGTTTCAGGCAGAAAAATGTCCTCTGATATTCTTGCGGCAGCAGACTTCATCACCATTTACGGCAGGGATTTCAAACTCTCCGAGAAGAATCTGCATGGCAATAATATGTATCGGTTCAGCGAGTTCCCTGTTCGGCTGGAACTGGTCAAGGAAGTGGTTACGACACTTGTGCTGGACGCTTTCATAACCGCAGAAGCGACAAAAGACGGCTTTGTATATGCAATAGACACGCGCGGCGGGATTACGCCGCAAAAATTAAAAACGATTATGCCCGGCAATACCGCAAGATGTCTGCCAAAGCGCAGGCGTATCTGTCCGGGCTTACGGAAAGAGAGACGCTGCAGAGAATCAACAAGCGGTCGATGGCGTCGTTTGAACGGGGTGATTTGTGTGGCTGATTTCTATTTTAAGAGACTATCCATAAGCGGCGTCGGCAAAGAAACGTCGATTGTAGAGTTCGAGGAAGGACTTAACATTGTGTTCGGTCCCTCAGATACAGGCAAAAACTATGTTATAGAATGTATCGACTTTCTTTTTGGCGCGGACAAGTTCCGCTTCGACCCTACGAACGGCTACGATACCTTTATGTTGCTTGTGGGTTCAGACAAAGACGATGTAACGATTGAAAGAAAGCTGAATTCAAAAGCCATGACCGTCAGCAGCAAGTGTTCTGATATTGAATCCGGCATATATACCGCCAACTGGCGCAAGGGAAGCAAAAAAGACGACATCAGCGATGTGTGGCTTCGGCTTATGGGCGTCGCTGATAAGCATGAGATTATCAAAAACGGTCGGCGAGATAAGATTCGTTTGACGTTACGTCAGTTCTCGCACATGTTCCTGATTAAAGAAACTTCTGTTTTGCAGGAGAGCGCAATCCTCTCGCCTATTCAAAGCACTGCCGAAACCGCCGCTTTCTCCGCACTCTATTTTTTCATAACCGGCGAGGACTTCGCTGACTCCACGGCGAAAGAGGAGAAGAAAATCCGTGAAGCAAAGAAAAAGGCAGTCATTGCATATATGAACGCCCAGCTTTCGGAGTATGCCGAAAAGAAGGCAAAACTTGCAGAATTGCCTTCCGGTGATGAGAATTTCCTACAAGGCGAAATCGAACGAATGGTTGAGGAACTGGAGGACACAGAAAGGCGGATAGCGATTGCGGTAGGCAGAAGTAAAGCTCTGGTAGCTGAGATATACGCTTTAAGCGGCGAGCTTTCCGAGAGCAATACCCTGCGGGCAACCTACAAGGAATTGCTTTCTCAGTACCATGGCGATGTTCAGCGGCTCGGCAATATAGTTGACGGCGAATATCATCGCAACGATATGGAGGGCAACACTACCTGCCCGTTCTGTGAGGGCAAAATTGACCCACGCAAGGAAGAATCCTATATTGAGGCTTCACAGGCGGAACTGATGAAGATTAGGCTGAAACTTGAAGACTTGCAAGTAGTGGACAGCGACCTTGCCGCAAAACAAAGTGCCATCAATCGGCGGATTGATGAAATTTCCACTGAACGCTCGGGGGTTGACGACCTTATCAACTCCCAGTTGAAACCTAAGGCGGCGACCATAAAACAAGCATTGACGGGATACCGTTTTGCGATTGAAATCAGTAAGGAAGCCTCGGTCATCGGCGATATGGAAGGTAAGCTACAGCAAGACCTATTCCGAACTATGAACGAGGAAGAACCTACTGACAGCGACTTCCGTATTAAGAGCTACTATGACACGACTTTCTTCAAGGGAATGAACGACAGGCTGGACGCACTCCTCAAAAAAGTGCAATATGAGAAATACAGTAGCGTCCACGTCAACAACAGTAGTTTTGATATGGTCGTGAACGGTCAGGACAAGATGATTCACGGAAAAGGCTATCGGGCGTTCCAAAATACAATTATGGCTCTTGCTCTGGCAGAATTCCTTGCGGAGAAAGGTACCTATGCGCCTTCTATACCTGATTATTGATTCCCCAATTCAGTCTTTGGAGGAAAGTGTTGACGACCAAACGCCCGACACGATGAAAATTGGTTTGTTTCGTTATCTTTTGGAGAGTTCGGCGCTTAGGCAGGTAATCATCATTGAAAACAAGATACCACCGACGTTAGACTATTCCAAAGCAAATATGATAGAGTTCACCAAAGGCAAGAAGTCAGGCAGATACGGTTTGCTGAACGGCGTACAATCTTAAATGAAGACGGAGGCAAGGAAAATGAGAAAGAACAATATTGACAATCTCGAAGAATGGAAGCCCATGGCGGCCATTGAGCAGTATCTCAGTGTCAGTCGT
>JAISQK010000003.1 GCA_031274255.1 Planctomycetaceae bacterium
CGATGATTTCGCCAAACCATTCGTATGCGCCGCACAGCAGGTATTTTCCGTTGTAATAATGCACATCCGACCCCCAAAGCATTTTGCCGCGATATTCGTTTTCTTCGTCGAAAGACGAAAACGCAATGCCGGCGCTTTCCCAATGCTTCAAATCACGGGTCATTACGGGTGCAAGGTAAGGCGAACAATAGACCCCGGAAGCGTCAAGCGAGCCATAGACATAGAGCCGATTGCCGAAAACATGCGCTTCACAGTCGGGAATAAACATGTCCCACGAGTAGGGCAGGACGGGATTCTGCACCTGCCAGCCCACCGTGACGCGGGCAAAAACGGACTGCCGACCGTCGGCAAGCGCGTAAATGTCGCAATCGCCGTCGGCAAGGGCTTTGACGCTGTTGCCCGAAACAAGGGCGACTTTTTCATCGGACGAAATATAAGTACGACCGGAAACCACCGGTAATTCGCGACTCTCATTTTTGTCCATCATGTAATAATGGATGTCGCGGCTTGCACCGTAAGTTTGTGAGTTGCCACCGAACGGGATTGCCAACATGAGTGCGGCAACCAAAATGATTATTATTTTCTTTTGCATTGTGATTTCATCTTTCTTTTTCTAACAAACTTTACTTATTCCAGTATTGTTCCTGCTTTTCGTAACGCTTCAAGGCGACCGGCGCCTATCCATGCGGGGCACCAGCTGTTGATGCGTTCGTTTTCCTTATTATGGGATTCATGTCCGATCCAGTAATTGCAATGGAAAAACGATTCGCTCTGGCTGCCGACGGGGAAAGTCAATCCGTGAATCTTCCTCTCGCCGTCGCCGATGAGTTGCTGACAGTTCCGCCATATCGCAAGGGCTTTGTCCTTCCATTGCGGGTCGTTTGTCAGTTCCGACAGTCGCACCCAGTCGGCGATCCAAAATTGTCCGAATTCATCCAGACAATGATGCTGCACCGAAACCGATGTGGCACCAAAGGTGCTGAAACCGTACTTGGTAAAATCATCCTCCGCCGGATAAACGCCCTGATAATGCCATAGCCATTGGGATAAATACCAGGATAACGACACGGCATCGTCAAGATATTGCCGTTTGCCTGTGTCTTCATACAAACGGATCGCGGCGGTCAGCAGCGGACATGCCGATTCCTTGTCGATACACCAGGTGTCGAGGGCGCCTGCCGTCGTATAGCCGTCGCGATGAAACTCGTGTATGTAAAACTCATAGCCTTTGATGGCCGATTGCAGATAGGATGCGTCTTTGGAACGGCGGTATGCCGTTATCATTGCAGGAAGGACGGTCGCACAGATCGTTCCTTCGCGCAGTGTCGCCTTGCCTTCGGTAGTCCATCCGCGAGCATACTGTCCGTCGGGCTGCTGGTCGTTTTTGATAAAATCGCAAATGCCGTAGGCGACTTTTTCGTAGCGTTTGCCGTCAATGCCTGCCTGTTTCGCCAAATCCGCCGCATCAAAAAAATCGCCGGCAGCCCCGCCAAGATTGTTGGCATCCATCTGTTGAGGGCGCGCAATGTCGGGGAATCCTCTGAATGTCACAAGCATCAAACCATTAGGCAACACGCAGTGTTCCGCCCACGAATCCAAGACCTTCAGCCCTTTGTTTTTCGAGTCTTCGTTGCCGTTGCGTAAAAAGTCTGCCAAAAGGGCATTGGCAAGCGGAATGTTCCGTCCGACCCAACCCGCCTGATAAGTATTCTGATACATGATCCATTTGCCGTCTTGATCGGGATGCAAACCGATATCAAAACCGGAAAATTTCTTGTCGTCTTTCTCCGTCTCTTTCCACAGCGATTCTTTCGCATAGCGGATGGCAAGATTCCAAATTTTGTCGGCATCAGGTATGGCGATTTGGGGCTTCGCCGACATTTTCCACGCCCTGTCAAGAAAATGGCGAACGGCCGTATGATTGTTTTCAACGACGCTGATGTTCACATACATGGTCAGCGTCCGTGTTTCGTCTTTTTTCATTGCCGCCTGTTTCTGAAATCCCGGCTTGCCGCCGCTGACTTTGGTGTAATTGGTCGGCATTTCTTCTTCCGGCCAGAGAATGCGGTGCGTTGTCGTCTGTTCTTCCGGCATCAGCGAACAAGCGAAGTTGTCACTCTCCTGTTGAGGATTATCGCTCCAGACGGCGACGGCAAATTGCTTCCCTTCCGAATAGGTGATGCCCGGAATGGGCGTGCGGCGAAAAGAGAACGACCGCCACACACCGTTCTCCGCAGCGTCCTTCGGTTCTTTGCCGCGTCCGAAACGATTGCCGTTACAGGACACCGCCGGTATCATCCACCAGACGCTTGGCGATGCATGAACAAAGTCGAAGCGGATGCGCGCCGAATCGACCTCTTTCACGGCTTTGTAGATGCGGGTGATTTGAAAGGTGGTCGAATCAAGTACAACGATTTTTTCCGACACCACATTGACTCCCTCGCTCGTTTCGCCCGACAGTCGCCCCGCCGGTGTATTATTTTCGGTCATCAGGCATTGCACGCCGTTTTGTTTTTGCCAACGGAAGACCGGTTTCTCTTGAGACGCGCTGCCGGACACCACCGGTGCCGCCGCCGGTAACTCGCGGCTTGCATCGTAAGTTTGCGAGTTGCCGCCGGATGGGATTGCCGACATTATTATCGCGGCAATCCATAGAATTGTTATTGTTTTCAAAAAAATACGTCGTGAATCCATGGTCGTCCGTTTTTCCTTGTGTTGAAAATGTGTTGATATTATCCGTGCGAGTTGTCACCGTTTCCAAAAACGCGGCGGATATAATCGCAACTTTGGCGAAAAATTTCACCGGCAGCCAATGTTTTGGGCGTGCCTTTCTCCGCGACCTGTTCCAAAACAAAATGAATCGGCAGCTTCAACGCTTTCAACTCATTGGCAAGTTTCGCGTTGTCAATATCGCCGTCGCCGAACGTTTCGCTCCAGATGTTGTTGACGGACTGGCGAAGATGGACTTCGGAAATTCTGTTGCCGTACAGTTTCAAATGATCGAACAACGCAACTTGCGAATTCCCCGCGCCGCGGTACGACCAATGTTGTTCCAGACAAAGCGAAAGATTTTTCGGGTCGGTATTGCAAAGCAGATGATGAAATTCCCGACCGGCAAATTCCAGTTCCGTTGTGTGATAATGGAACGCCAAAGTCATTCCGAACGACGCAAGTTCCCCGCCGAGTTTGTTCACGTTTTCTGTTTGCAAAATGAGTTCGGCATCGCTTTTGCCGTGTTTTGCGGCGGGATTGAACACAACAATTTTCGCACCGAACTCTTTTGCTTTTTCGGAAACCGAACGAATCCGTGAGATCTCCCGCTCGGCGTTTCCCGCATCGTGCAGATTTCCGCCAACATAAATCGAGCGGATTTCAAGACCGTGATCTTTCAGTTTTTTGCCGAGGTTTTCCATCTCGTTCGGATGATTCGGCGACGGTTCCAGACCGTCAACACCGGCCGATTTCATTTCCGCCAGTTGTTCGGCAAAATTCTTGCCGTCCCGCCCATAAAGATTGTTGGCGGTGAATTGGTTCACCGCAACATGAAGCCGTTCCGGTTTGGCGGTTTCATTGATTGTTTCACCAGCGGCTTCTATCGGCGTTTGATGGATCTGTGCGGTTAAAATTCCGGCGGCGCCAAGTGCGGCGGTTTGTAAAAAGGCACGACGTTGCATGACATTTCCTTTCATCAATGATGATTTTGGATTGCAAATTGCAATACCAACGCGGTTTGGTTCATATAATAGTCACGGTCGAAAATTCAGGAAACACTCTTGTTGAAAACTTATGTTTTTCAGTCTCAAACGAACTTCGATCACCTTGCTGACTTCAGCAAAGTGATACGTTGCCTCTCCGTCGGCATTTTCAAACTGTGAAAACAGGTCTTTGATTTCATCGGACTTCATCATTTTCCCTTTTACCGTAAAACCGGCGGAATAAAACAAATCCAGAATAGCAGATGGATGGAATATTTACAATAGGGAACATCCTCAAATCCATTTTTCGTAATATTCCCTCGCCGTCCGGTCTGCTTTCACGGAAGAAAAAATTCATCCGAACTATTACATCCGCGATCTGACCGCCTTGCCGACATCAAATGTCACTTCAAATTTTTTGTCTTTTCCGGTGATTTCGATTTCGTGCGGCGTTGTTTTCGCGTCGGAAAAATTCGGTTCGACCGTGCGATACGATGTCCAGCCGACCACTTCCTTCGTACCGGTGGAACTCTCCGCGTAAACCAAATTGTCCTGAATGTTTTTTGTCACAACAACCTTGTATTTGCCCAAAGGAGTCCCTTCATACCCGTAAGTGGACATGACAGCAACTCCCTGGGAATCGGTTGTGGCGGCGGCTTTGTATTTTGCCTGTCCTTCGGATAAAAACAGTTCGACCGTTGCTCCTTCAAGGGGTTTACCCTATTGCGTAAACGTTCCCGGGGCATCGATTTCGACCTTGAAATCTCCGCCTTTGTCGGAAATGGTCAACTGTAACGGCGTTTTGCTGATGTCCGGCCAATCCGGAGGGACTGGATTTTTCTTTGTCCATTCCACCAGTTCTTTGTCTTTTTTCGCTTGAACCGCTTTCCGTTCCGCGTCACTTGCCTCCATCGGCGGATCCTCGATTGTCGAAATCAACCGCATCGAAACCGTCATTCGATATTTTCCCGGCGGAACCCCCAATCGGGAATACGCATTGATGGATGTTTCCGGCGTTGCCATGCCGGTCGCATCCGCATTTCCCAAGATGAAATACTTTGCCGGTTGTTCCTCAAGCAATGAAACGCTTGCCCCCGCAACGGGCGTGCCGGCTTTTGTAATTGTTATTGTCACCGGAACGAGTTTTGCCGGAAACCCGTCAGGAACGGATTGTCTGCTGCAACCGATGAATGTGAGACATAATACAGTGATGGAAAGAATGTAGTGTTTCATTTGATTAAAAGCAAAAGTTAAAAAGGTTGAGCGGGAAACTTTCCGCTCGAATGTCAAAAAAGCGTCCAACATCAAAAACGGGACATTTCACTTTGTGACACGTTCACTCTGCGACACGTCCCGTCCACAATGACTCATGGTGCCGATTGGGATTCGCCGCCGATCGCAGAACCTAAGGCCCCCCAGACACCCCAGAGCGAATCACTGCTGCCGCCAGCCTCGCTTCTCAGAAATGCGGTGCCGTAATTGCTGTTATTTGCATCAATTGTTTCGCTGAGGAACTGCACGGAACCATCGCCCATGGCCGCATTCACTCCGCCGGTATGATTGCTTGAGGGTGTTTGCAAAATGACATGCCCGTCTTGTCCCCATTGCCCGGACGAACACGCTCCCATATTCGGAGCCAACACGGTCGAAAGCGAAGAGATCCCCGGAACACCGTGTGTCCATACAATTCCGAAACTGTTGTGTTCGCCGGTCGAATCCGTTTTATAAAGATTGAGACACTCTTGCGGCGTCGTAAAGTTGCCGATAGCCCAGGTCCCGCGTTTGACATTCGCTTTATCCCAGGAATTCGCCGCACGGGACGAGGCCGTCGTACTAAGCCGCTCTGAGAAACTTATCGTGTTGGACAATCCGTCTTCAATGTCGCCGAACGTTTTAAATGAGAGAAGAGTGCCAAAGAACCCTCTTGGGCTGGCCGACTCTCTGGTAAGGCGGGTCGAACTGGTATCAGTGATATTGACGGCAACATCGCCGAACACACCGGCATAGTTTGCCCGTCCGTGTGTGCAGCTGTCCGACGTGATGTGGGGTTGTCTTCCGGCGGAAGGACAGACCAGCCAGGCGAGAGTTTGATTCTGCACATCTGCAGGAATGCTTCCATACGACGAACAGGTCGAGTTGCGGAGAGAATCGTAAGTCGCCTGGGCTTCGTTGAACGGGCACAACTGCACGGGAATGCTGAAGGTGTTATAAGCTGCGCCATTAACCGACTGATCAATGGAGGCCCCACCGGCAGGCAATTTTTGGCGGGCGTCGTGATGGTTATGCGTTGCCAGCGCAAGTTGCTTGAGATTGTTCGTGCACTGCATCCGCCTTGCCGCTTCGCGGGCGGCCTGAACCGCGGGCAATAAGAGAGTAATCAAAATCCCGATGATTGCAATGACGACAAGAAGTTCCACCAGGGTGAAAGCGGGTCGGACAGTCAAACCCGATGGGATAATGGATTCGGAACAGACAAAAGAGTTTTGGGCAGTGT
>JAISQK010000022.1 GCA_031274255.1 Planctomycetaceae bacterium
TTTTCTTTTGGATTGTTTCGTCTTCCATTTATTATCTACTTTTTTTAGACTGCAAAGGTAATGATTTTTTCTGTAACTGCAAAATTATTTGATATATTTATTTATTGATGCGTCCTTACCTTTGGCCGATTGGTACTCACCAATTTCCTCTGTTTGGGTGGAAAAAGGCCGCGATTCCGTCATAATTGGCACAAATTCTTCCCTCGGAAGCCGGAAATCAACACTCAGAACCTCAAGATTCGCTCCACGGCGTTCCAAAGGAATGCCTCCACCAACGTGCCACGTTGGCGGAGGGCAACGCACGGGTGTTGCATCCCGAAACGCAAGCGGTTAGAAACGTCATTAGAATATGTCTTCAAAAGTTATTTGAATGAGTGTAGTATGTTTCCGATTGGTATTGCCTTGATTGAAAAAAGCATGTTATGGTTCCGTTTTTGAGGAATAACAACTCTTATCCATGGAGAGGACATAACATGCGAGTGAGAAGGAATTATAGCACAGACCTGACGGAAAAACAATGGCGAATCGTCGAAAAATTGTTGCCGAAACACCAAAAAGGCCGCAAGCCGATTGATCGTCGACAAGTGATCAATGCGTTGTTTTATTTGATTCGTACCGGGTGTCCGTGGCGTCATTTGCCGCGAGATTTTCCCAAATGGAAAACCGTTGACACCGTGTTTTGGCGAGGACGTAATGCAGGAGTTTGGGAAAAGATTCACGACGCGTTGTGTCGTTTTGTGCGTAAAACCCAAGGAAAAAAGCCGACTCCTTCGGTCGGAATCCTCGACAGTCAATCGGAAGAAACCACGGAGGTCGGTGGTAAGGAACGCGGTTACGATGCCGGTAAAAAAGTGAAGGGTCGCAAACGCCGCATCCTGGTCGATACGTTGGGTTATTTGGTACTCCAAGCAAAAAACTCTGATGGTGGTCGTTGTTCCTGCGGCAAACATTCAGGATGATGACGGTGCCAAACTTGTTTTGGACGCCGTTGGAAATCCATTCCAACGTTTGAAAGTGATTTTCGCGGACAGTGCCTGCGGAAAAACGGGCTTACCCGATTGGGTGAAGCAATGTTTGGGCTGGATTTTACAAACGGTGTTCAGATCGGTTGGCGTGAAAGGGTTTGTGGTCTTGCCGAAACGTTGGATTGTTGAACGGATGTTCGCGTGGATTTCAAAATATCGACGTCACTCGAAAGATTACGAGCGAAATCCCCTGTCCGGCAAAGCCATGATTCCCATTGCCATGACCGCCAGAATGCTCAAATACCTGCAACATCGAAAAGGATACTTTTGAAGACTTATTCTGAGTCTGTCAACAGCAGGTTTTAGAAAAAATTTCCTGAAAAACAACACTTCCACTTGACTTTTTGGATTGTCGGTGAATAAAATTTTTCTGTGCATCATTATGAGCGTAGTGAAACAGTCCCGGCCAAAAATCAGGCTTGAATGTCAAAAAGATTCCGCGATAACTCGTGAGACACGTAGAACTGTTGTGACATAGGTTTATTGTCAACAGTCACAAACGTGACTGACGCTGTTATGTTTGACTGCGGAAATCGTGAATCATTCAATCAATCCTTCACTGCGTAGAATCAGGGCTTCTCACGAAGCGAACATCCGGGTACGGATGTCTCCCATTGAGGCGGCGGCTCGTTGAACCGGTTGAGTGTCAGACTCCTGACCGGATCATCACTACGCGGAAATCCTCCGTCCTGAAGTTTCTGCGGTAAAACGTAACGGCAAGTTTCACTTGAGCATCGCCGGCGAGTACACTTTCTGTGCGCAAAAATCCGGATACAGGACGTTGCTGACAGCAAGGTTTTTGGGGAATAACAGGGCGCGATGGAACTCTGCATCCCAAATGTTTGACGTCTTTCACGCACCGGTACCGCAAAGGGCGATTCCTGAAAGCGTCAGGTAAGGACAGCAGATCACTTCATGGAACATCTGCACAGGAATGAAACCGCTCTCTTCCTGAAGGGTTTGCGTATCGGTTTCCTGTTTTGCCGGTACAGAATCGCATTTCACGGAAGTGTGAACGGAACGGTCGGCATTGCATATCATGGATTCCGATTTCGCGTTGGCGTGAGGATTCAAAAGCGCCTCCCAAACCTGATACGCATTGCCGCCGGTGAGAATCAACAGGGCAGGCCGTTCTTCATGGGCCAGTGCCAGAAACTGACGGATCGCTCCGACAATTCCCCAAAAGATACCGGTTTCAATCGCACTAACCGTATTTGCAGCGGGAAATTCAGGAAGCCGTAACTCATCCGCATCCACCAACGGAAGCTGCGACGTGAGCTTGTGAAGTCCTTTCGCGGCACACTGAAATCCCGGTATGATGGCGCCGCCGCGAAAAATCCCGTCACCGGAAAGAACATCCAGCGTCACCGCCGTTCCCAAGTCAACCACCAAAGCCGGCTCACCGGGGTCTTTCAGACACAGTGCCGCTTTGGCATTACACAGCCGGTCACTGCCGACTTTTTCCGGAACATCCACCGTCGTCGGAATGCCAAACTCGTGTCCGGTGATCCGCTGAATCATGTCATCCGGCCGTTTCGCCTTGAGCCAATCGAGAAATTTCTGCTCCGACTCCGCGTTGACACTGGAAATCACCCACTTGGCGGAACCGCTCACGAGAAATTCCCTGAGCTGGAACTCCAAGTCTTGAAGCCGGTCGGCAGGGGAAACGAACATCTGTTCCGGCTGCGGCAAAACATCAGGAGTCATGAGCTTTTTCTGCTCGTAAAGACCAATTTTGACACGGGTATTGCCAATATCAACAGCAAGAAGTTCTGAACGCGGTGTCATTACGGGACCTTTGGGGTATAATGTAGGAAGAATCCTTCACCTGAATCGTTACAATACTAACAGGGGAAAAATTCATGTCTCTTTCAAACAAATTTTATGTTTACAAATTTTACCTCATAACAACCGGTATTGCAAGTGACTTTCCTCATTCGACTCACACCTTACGGAAAAGGAGCGGTTGCCTCACTTCTCCTGACCGGCAAAACCGCTACAAGACTCATAAATCACAAGATTCTTCCGAAGCTCTCAGAGCATTGTGACGAATCGGCGGAAAAAAAGCCCCATTTCGCAAAATTCGCAATAAGGCACGGTACGGAAACCGTTCATGAAGAGGTCGTTGTTTTCCAAAAGACACCGGAACATGTCGAGATT
>JAISQK010000037.1 GCA_031274255.1 Planctomycetaceae bacterium
GAAAATTTAGCATGGGCAACATGGCTAATAGCTCGGATGGGAGGATGGAAAGGATATTCATCGCAAAGACCTCCCGGGGTAATTATCTTACATGATGGATGGATTCGATTCCACAATATGTTCGAAGGTTGGGCATGTCAATAAACTTGTGGATAAACGTTAGATTGGAGGGGGCCGGGAAGCCCCGACGGGCGGTTTGCCTCCCAGTACTTTTGGTGCGGTCGGCGTCGGTTGGAGAAATCTTTCCAACGGAGAGATAAGGGGGAACATTAATAAGAGGAGGGGAAACGTCGGAGAACTGAGAGGAAGCGTTGAAAATATCAGGGGAAAAATCGAAGGGTTTGCGGAATCCAATCCGGAGAAAAATGGACTCATTAGGATATTAAAGAAATGCCTCCGGCGGCCAACGCGAGGGCGTTGGATCCCTGCCGCGAGCTGCGGATGGAGCTACCGCTCCGAAAGCCACGAACACGCTCGCGTTGCTCGCTGGAATCCACCGGCGGAATAACAAAGAAAAGCGGTGGAAAAGATGATCCAACCGAGGCCGGAGGCATACCGAGGTGAAGCAGCATCCTGCCTCGCGGTCTATTCGAGTCGGTCGCTTCCTGTCAGAAAATCTTTCCAATGAATCACTTGGAACACAAAACCAAAATACAGATGGACTCTAGCGACCAACGGGAGCGGGTCATTGAGGCCGAAGGCTACTGCGATGGAACGGCACGTTCCCCTACCGCTGCCGGAGTAGTCTCGGCGGTATCTTTTCACTGGGAAGACCGAGCTTCACTTCCGGAATAAGGCGAGGCGCAATGGCCTGCTGCACTTCCGCCGACTCAAGATTGCCAAGAAGAATACGACGTACCTCCATGATCGCTTTCGGATGTGTGTGAATCTTCATGTGCATGGCAGGAACCACTGTCTCCGACTCCGCCCAATCCACCTGAGAACTCTCCATGCGGATCACTCCGTCGCTCGGAGCCGCCGGAATGCCAAAATATTGAAGCGGCGACTTTTCCCTCTTGCCGACAATGTTGTGATACTCAATCCACGGAGCACGCGGCGATTTTCCCAGCATCGTAAGAAACGGAGAATCCGGTGTCAGCGAATCCACGCTGGTTTCTTCGCCGAAAATACGCCCGCGCGCAAAAGCGTCTCTTTGATCGGAGCCGAGGTCTTTCAGGAAACTTTTGATCTGATTCGCCGGAAGTTTGATCAGATATTTGCCAAGTAACCGCGTCGCGCTATTGGCATAATGACTCCCGCGGAACGGCGTCGCAATCGTAATGACCTGTTTCACGGAAGGATTCGGTTTGAAGAAGAGGACATTTTGAATCTCTTCGGCAATTTTCGGGTCGCTCTGAAGCTCCTGAAACGGCTTGTCACTGAGAAGTTTCCAGAACCGGTCGTCGCTGTCAACCGTTTGAAGCATCGAAATGAGCCCCCCCATGCTGTGACCGACAAGAACCATCTGATCCAGGTTGAGGTCAAGACGTTCCGGATCGACCGTTTGACGTAAATCCTCAAGGTCTTGCCGAAGTGCCGCCGCCGAAAGCCAGAACGGTTGACCGGACGGATAAAAGTAAAACCAAAACTGATAGTTTTTCCGTATTTCCGGGACACTCCGCAAACTGTTGAACATTTCCATCCATGTCAGCGGCGACGAGAAAAGACCATGCACCATGACCACCGGAATCTTGTTCGGCTCATACGGCTGAAGCATGTAAAACCCGACGGCGGAACGATTGCGTCCGGGAAGCTTTTGCAGCAGTTTGCCGGGATCAAAAACCCCTAACGACCCGGAAACCATATACATCGGATTCGATACGGAATAAGCAATCGGCGTCGTCAGATCCGTTTCCAGCGGCACGTCATTCTCCGCAATTTTTAAGTGATCCGTCTCCAGCGGATTGTAAAATTCAAGGGCGGCGTGAATCACATTCGGATCCCCCTCCGTGATTTCCCGAACATAAGGACGCAGTATCACCGTTGCCGGCACCGTGAGCTGATCCGGATAATACTCGCCGACAGGAGACTGCATACTGTCGAACTTCCAAAAAGCTAAAAGCGGTACGCCGATTCCATATTGCCGATACCTGTTTTCCAAACCGACTATTTTGTAATCCGAAGCAAACTTAAAGGTTTCGATACTCCCGTCCTTCCATTGATCCGACTTCAATTCCACACGGAGATTCCAATCATTTTTCCCTGTCTTAAGCTGATAATCCTGATCCGGTGTCAGGGTGAGACTGTTCCGGTCCGTACCGACCAGCCGCAGCAACGACTCAAGTGCCCCGTTATAAAGCAGACAAATATTCCGAAACTGCGGATCGTAGTAATTGCGGTTTCCGGCAAATTGCGGATCAAACAGATAAATGTAGGAATAGAACGCTGCCGCAGTAAAGAGTTCCGCTGCCAGTTGAGGCTGAGTTTCCTGGGAACGAATCCCCTCAAAGCAGGTGATTTCGGCAAACGTGTAAAGCAAGTCCGGTGTCATGCTTTGCTGAATCTTCCGATGAATGGCAACGGCGGCCTCAAGACGGTCGGTTTCCGCAAGACGCTCAAGGTCGTAGGTCCGTAAAGTCAGCCGGGAACGCTCACTGAGAAGCGGGCTTCCTCCCGGGTCGCTTGGAAAATGCGGTGAAAGCGGATTTTGAGGCGTCGGGCGTAAAACAGCCATCTTGACCATATTGCATCCCGTCTCCATAACCAATGAAATCATAAGGAGTAATATCACAATGAAAGGAAAAATGCGATGCCGGACAGCCGTGACCATGCTTTTTTTCGATTTTTGCGCAGCATCAAACAGAGGAAGCGGCTCAGGCAACTTCCATCGGCATGAAGCTCTCCATCTTCGGTGACTTCTCTGTCTTAACTTGTTTGTGTGGTCTTCAGAACGGTTCACATTTTGTTTCAATAATCCGCCTATAGTAAAAACGTGTCAAATCGTAACCAAAATGACCGTTGCGGTCAACGTCACAAAATAGCAAAGAATATCAATCCATTATCAAATTTGCAGATTGTATAAAATATTCGGGTTTCAGCGTTTCGCTCAATGGTTTTTAGGGAAAGTGACCGAAAAAAAAGAACAGCTTCTCTAGAGGAATTCAGTTTGCACATCATTAGGTATGTCAAAGACATATCCAAGTCATGGAATCAGGATGAGCATAATATGCGTGTCAAGTCGATACTATTGTTGGTTTTGGCAATGTTTTGCGGGTCGATTCTTGCAATATTTGTCGCGCGTATTCTCAACAATCCTCATGAAGTCCAAGCGGAATTGCGCAAACAAGCCACCTGTCCTGTTTTAGCCGTCAATGCTGATGTTCCGGCGGGGAAAAAGGTTCCCATTGAAAATATTATTGTCGTCCATGTCCCGGAAGAGAATCTCCCGGAAAAAGCGGTCACTTCCTTTTTTGAGGTTTCCAACAGTATTTTGGTCAAAGATATTCCCAAAGGAGCCGTTTTGCTGGACAATTATTTTTCAAACAATAATCATGTTACAACAGAGGGATTTGTCCCTCCCGGCTATCAGGTTGTGACAATCCAGATTTCTGACACAGAAAACAAGTTGAACGCGGACTTCAAGAAAGTAAAGCCTGGCGATTTAGTGGATGTGCAACTGGTTAAAAAAGAAAATCGTAGCACAAAAAATCAGGAACATATCTCAACAATCCTTGAAAAGATTTGTGTCTTTGAAACTAAAATCGAAGAATTACGGGTTTTGAGCCTCATGGAAAGTCCTCAAAAGAATATCGTTTCGCTTTTGGTTAACGAAGAGCAAGCGAAATTGATTTATGATTCACAAAGCAGAGGAAAATTGCGCATCCATCTCAGGAAAAAAATCTCTCCTGCCGAAATGCCTTTGAGTATTGTGACGGAGGATATTCTCCCTGATAACAGTAGTAATACGGTTCAAGACGAACAGAATGAAAGTACGTCCCGGACAACATCATTCCTTGACCGTTACACCGATGAATATCCCATGTTAGCAACGCCTGTTTTTCCTGTGAAAGAATTTCAGTTTCTCCCGCCATTACATTCTGAAACAAAAGAAGTTACGTCGATTTCTGATTTGGCGTCGGAAACAGAATCCGCGGTTCCGGCGGCAAGGTATTCAAGCCGTTACGGAGAGACTCACGAATCCGGTGAGAATCAAACAAATTTCTCCGCGGCTGCAAAACAGGAATCGAAACCATTCTCACCGGCCTTCTCTGTGCGGCCTTCTGTAAGAGGATATTCTTCCTATTTCGACGGCGACATCAAAAGTCAGTCTTCCTGGACAACGATTTTGCCGTGAAATTTTGTCGGCAGGAAACGGAACTTGATTTATCCGATAACCTTGACCAAAGTCGATAAAAAGGGTAGAATGCATTATTGTTTGGATGGATGCCCGAGTGGTTTAAGGGACCGGTCTTGAAAACCGGCGACGGGGTAACTCGTCCGGGGGTTCAAATCCCTCTCCATCCGCTTTAAAGACGCCGGAACTTCTTTCTTTCCGGCGTTTTCTGGTTCAACAAACAAACTGACGGAATAAACGAAAATGAAAAATTGCCTTTTACCGGGACTATTGCTCGTGACAAATCTATTGACAACAACGGTGAACGCTCAGCCGTCGGAATGGAGCGTGGAAGTGGGACAGGTGCCCCATGGTTTCAAGCTCCTCTGGGTGCAAAATGTCGGAGAAATCAAAGCGACCGCCCGAATGTTTGAGCATACCCAGTCCGGGGCACCGCTCCTCTATCTTTCGTGTGAGGACGACAACAAAGTCTTCAGTATTGCGTTCCGCACACCGCCGGTTGACGATACCGGAATTGCTCACATTATGGAACATTCCGTCCTTTGCGGTTCGGAAAAGTTTCCCACCAAAGAACCGTTCGTTGACCTTCTCAAGAGTTCGCTCCAGACATTTTTGAATGCGTTCACCTCGGACGACCGTACGGTTTACCCCGTTGCCAGCCGTAACGACAAAGACTTCATGAACCTGATGGACGTGTATCTTGACGCGGTGTTTTTCCCGCGTGTCGTGAAGACTCCGGAAATTCTGATGCAGGAAGGCTGGCACTATCAGGTTGATCCTGAAAACGGTGATTTGAAATACAACGGTATCGTTTTCAACGAAATGAAGGGAGTCTATTCTTCACCTCAAAACGTCCTTTACCGGACGATTCAGAAACTGATGTACCCGGATTCCACCTACACAAATGATTCCGGCGGCAATCCCGACTCCATTCCGAATCTGACATTTCAGCGGTTTTGCGATTTCCATGCGAAGTTTTATCACCCGTCCAACTCCATGATTTATCTCTATGGAAACGGTGATATCGAAAAGCATCTTGCCTTCATCGACAAATTGTATCTTAGCCGGTTCAACCGTCAGACAATCCGTGCCGAAGTCAAAACACAGCCGGATTTTGCCGCTCCGAAAGACCTGACGGCAACGTATTCTATCGACGAGACCGACTCCAAAGACGCCAAGACTTTTCTGAGTCAGAATTATCTTCTGCCGGATGATGTTTCGGATATTGAGCGGCAGTTCGGCATGAATCTGTTGACGTACATTCTGGCGAACAGTGACGCGGCTCCGCTGAAACGGGCTCTCCTTGATGCGGAGATTGGGATGGATATTCAGTGCGGCTTCGACAGTTCAATCAAGCAACCCTGTTTTTCGATCATTGTGACAAACTCCGAACCGGAAAAAAAGGCTGAATTTGCGAAAATCATCGACAAGACGCTGCGTGACCTTGTCAAAAACGGAATTGACCGCAAACTCATCGAAGGCGCCCTCAACAGCACTGAATTTCAACTGAGAGAGTTTCAGACCGGAGGTTTTCCCAAAGGTCTGGCGATCAACATGCAAATTCTGCCGGCTTGGGGATATGGAGCAAATCCGCTGTTGAATCTGCAATTTGAACCGGTGCTTGCCGGTATCCGGTCGAAAGTGGACAACGGATATTTTGAAAAGCTGATTCGGAAGCATCTGCTCGACAATCCGTCGCGAGGACTCATCACACTGGTTCCGCAGCCGGGACTCGAAAAAGAGAACGCCAAACAACTCGCCGACAAACTCCTGAAAGTGAAAAATTCCCTGACCGAACAGCAGCTTGCGGAAATCAAAAAGAAGCAGCAAGTGCTGATCGAGAGTCAGGAAGCTCCCGACCGTCCTGAAGATGTCGCCAAAATTCCGACACTCACCCGTGATGACCTGAACCCCAAAGCCGAGGTCATTCCCTTTGAGAAAACGCAGATCGGGGCCATGCCGGTTTTGAATGTGGACGTGGACACCAATAAAATCGCGTATGTCGATGTCTATTTCGACACCGCCCGATTTTCGCCGGAACAGGTGCCGTATCTGTCGCTTCTTTCCGACCTTTTGGGACGGGTCAACACCGAACACTACACCTACGCCGAACTCAGCAGCGAAGTGGATATTCACACCGGCGGCATTTCGACAGGTTTGGGGACATATACCATCGTGTCGAAACCGGGGAATTTCAATGCGATGTTCAGTGTCAGTACGAAAGTCATGATTCCGCAGCTTGAAAAAGGACTGGAACTCGTATTGGAAGAGATCAACCACTCCCAATTCGGCGACATCGAACGTCTGAAAGAGATTGTGCGTGAAACACGTGTCGGTTATGAACAGGCGATCATGGCGGCGGGACGCGGCAGTACGTTCCCGCAAACACGGGCACGGTCGTATTTCTCGCCGATTGACTCGTTCAACGACAAGACCGGCGGTGTTGACTATTATCTGTTTCTCACGAAGCTGGAAAAACGTCTGGAAACCGAGGGTGAAGCGGTCGCGAAAGAACTGCAAGCCATCGCCGAAACCCTTTTCTCTCACGGCGGTAACGGTGTAACGGTTGTGACGCTTCCGAAGGAAGACTTCGAGAAAACAAAACCGGTGTTCGCAAAATTCGATTCCGAAATCCGGCCGGCTACGGTCCAATCCTTTCCGGTCCAATCGTTCCCGGTCAGCGGCATTCTGAACGAAGGGGTCATCATTCCGAGCCGCGTGCAGTACGTGGTGAAAGCGGCGGATTATCAGAAATCGGGCTTCCGCTATTCCGGCAAGATGCTGGTGCTTGCCGGTTTCCTGCGGACGTCCTACCTGTGGGACAACATCCGGGTTCTCGGCGGAGCCTACGGCGGCGGCATCACCATCACCCGTTCGGGAAGCGTTGCTCTGTGGTCGTACCGCGACCCGCATCTTCAGCGGACGGTGGATGTCTTCGACGGTGCCGCGGAATATCTCGAAAAACTGGAACTTTCCGATGAAGAACTCACCAAAGCAGTCATCGCGACGATCGGCGGACTCGACAAACCATTAACTCCCGCCATGAAAGGGGGACGTGTCGCAGCGATGTATTTCTCCGGTCTGACGCAGGATGATTATCAGCGTGAATGGGAAGAAGTTCTCGACACCCGTGTTGGGAATCTGCGGGAATATGCCAAAATGCTCCGCGACGCCATGAAACAAAACATCATTTGCGTTTTCGGCAATTCCGGCAAAATTGAGGAGGACAAAACACTGTTCCAAAACACACTCCGCATTCTGGAGTGAGTGTTTGTCTTGACGGGAAGCCCCGGTGGGACTACCGTCCTGAAGCAATGACCCGCTCCCGCTGGAATCGGTGAACGGAACAACGTGAAGTGGGATAATAGGAGGCCGAAGGTTGCTGCGATACAACAGCATCTTGCCGGAACAAAAGAAAAGCGGTTGGAAACGTTATCCAACCGAAGCCGACCGCACAAAAGTGCCGGGAAGCTATCGCCCGCCGGGGCTTCCCGGCCGCGACCGAATTTGATGGGATGCAACGCCCTCACGTTGGTCGCCAAAGGTATCCTTTCAAAGTCCTATGGGATAAATTTTTCCTCGTGTCGCGAACCCGAAATTTGTTTCTCTAGAGCGTGTTCACACTAAAATGGCATCAAAAATCATCGCTAAATTGACGACAGCCCTGTTATACCGAAGCCGGTTAGGAATTCCGTTTTTCAGATGGTGTAACGCAGCAAGTTTTCGGCCAAGAGCGATCGCAGTTCGTCACGTTACTTCGTCCGGCATCGGAAGAAGCCTTTGCATGCGGATAAAAAGTCTTCGTACTTCTCATAATCAGTAGTTTGTAATTTCCCGAAGTGGTATTTCCTGTCGCAAGTTCTTTTCTGTAAAATGGTTGTATTCCAACCATCAACCGTTTTTCAGGAGAAAGAACGATGCGTCCGACAAGGAACAA
>JAISQK010000245.1 GCA_031274255.1 Planctomycetaceae bacterium
CCCCCTTTTTCCCAAACGTTTGTCCGGGAGGCGATTAAATATATCTATGGTTTGCATATGGCTATCTCTTTTGTGGTTTTCTGCAAAGGTAATCATTTCTGAACAATTTAAATACAATACATCTGAAAAATTATCCATCGGGATTTGTGTATAAACGTTAGCCCCAAGCGACGGTCCGCCCGGCGTCAAAACAGTTTGGCGGGGTCTACAGAAATTCTACACTCTCTACGACTACAGGGAAATGTTCGATTTTATGGGTCAAGTTTAGCACTAAGTGCCGGTTCTGTTTTCAGGTGATGACAACACACAAATTTTTGTTGTCGTCACTTGTTTATTTTTATTCCAGCGTTTTCAAAAGGAGATAAAATCACAGTGCAATATCCATTGAACTTTCGGTTGTTAATGTTATTTCTGTTGAGCGGATTGCTCTGGGCGGTTGGTTGTTCCGGTGGCGGACTTCGTACGGAATATGTGGGAAGGGGTCGCGACATTGGACGGTAAGATATTACCCGATGCCACCGTTTCCTTTTCCCCCGTGACGGAAGGTGCGGGAACTCCCGCGGTCGGGAAGACCAACGCTTCAGGAAAATATGTGATGACCGCATTGCAAGGAAAAGACGGTGCCGGGACAACGGTCGGCAAGTACAAGGTTTCGGTTTTCAAAGAGGTTGCCACAAAACAATATACACAAGAGGAAATTGATAAATTCTATGCCAGTGAAAAGATGATTGATTGGGGTTACAAAGTGGTTGTTCCGGTTCGATACACCAACCCCGCAACTTCAGGACTGACCGCCGAGATCGTCAAAGGGAAAAACCTTTCCTGCGACTTCGCCTTGACGAGTCCGTGAAGCAGCGTAGCACGCTGCACCGCAGTAGCCTTTCGGCCTCAATGAACCGTTCGCGTTGCTCACTGGAGTCCGCGAGCGGAAAAACATTACCTCTGGAGGCCGAATAGAACACAGTGACCATAAGGATACCGCCCGTCACGGCTCGCGACCCGTTCCTTCCAATCCTTCGGGGAAATCCCGCTCAATAGAAACGCAACGCTTAACTTCACCTATTCAGGCTTACGGAGCATCACGCGGCTGTCGGCCACGGAGCTTCCTTCGCCTTGAGCGTGTACGATGAGCGGGTTGATGTCCATTTCCGCGATTTCCGGATGGTTTGTCACCATTTCGGAAATCCGCAGAATCGTCGTCACAATCGACGCAACATCCGCTTTCGGAGCACCGCGGAAACCGTCAAGGACCTTGAACGCCTTGATTTCCCGCACCATCCGTTCGGCGGACGTCTTCCACATCGGTGCAAGCCGGAATGTGACATCTTTAAGGACTTCCACAAGCGTGCCGCCGAGTCCGAACATGAGAAGCGGTCCGAAATTCCCGTCGCGGTTACAACCGACAATGACTTCGGCCCCTTTGGCGGCCATTTCCTCAATGAGGATCCCGTCGATTTTCGCCCCGGGGACGTTTTTATCGACATTCTCGTAAATCCCGGCGTAAGCGGCTTTTGCCGCGTCCGCACCATCCACATTGAGAATCACTCCGCCGGCATCGAACTTGTGGACCACATCCGCCGACATCACTTTCATGACGACCTTTTTGCCGATTCCCCGAACGACTTCGGCGGCTTCCTCCGCGGATCGGGCAATCCCGCTCTTGAGAAGCGGCAGTTTGTAACATTCCAACAGCGGCCGGCATTCCGCCTGCGTCAGATACTTTTCCGTCCCGCCGCCGAGAGCGTCGGCAATGATTTTCTTCGCTTTTTCGACATCGCAATCATTAAATCGGACGTATTCCCTGTCGCCGAGCTGCTGCAATTGAACCAGACGGTTCGCGGCACCGAGCGAATGAATTCCGTCTTCCGGGAAGGAATAATTCGGGACACTGTTTTTCACAAGAGTATCGACCCCGACGGCCACAGATTCCACCCCCATGAATGCGGCAACGACCGGTTTTCCGATTCCTTCAACCGCTTTCGGAATGATGGCCCCGATGTTATCGGAGTCGGTCATCGACTGCGGAGTGAGAATGACGATTCCCATATCGACATTCGGGTCTTCGAGAACAACACGGGTGGCGGCTTCATAACGGTCGCTTCGGGCATCGCCAATCACATCAACCGGATTATGCAGTGATGCTACGGCGGGAAGATTCGGTTTCAGAGCTTCTTCGGTTTCTTTGGTCAGCTCGGCCAGTTTGAGACCGGCATTGACAGCGGCATCCGTCGCCATGATTCCGGGACCGCCGGCGTTGGTGATGATCGCCAGACGGTTCCCTTTCGGGAGCGGCTGGGTCGTGTAAAGTGCGGCATAATCGAACAGTTCGGCAATCGTGTTGACCCGCTGGACACCGCATTGGGCGAAAATCGCATTGTAAACCTGATCGGAACCGGCAAGCGAGCCGGTGTGACTGCTGACGGCTTTGGCTCCTTCCGCACTTCGACCGGATTTAAGACAGAGGAGCGGTTTTTTCTTTTCCCAGAAAATTTTCGACGCAACCTCAATGAACTTCTGACCGTTTCCGATGTCCTCAAGATACATGGCGATCACGCTGGTTTCCGGGTCATCGGCGAAATACTCAAGAAGATCGGTTTCCTTGACATCGGCTTTGTTTCCGAAGCTGATGAACTTGCTGAATCCCATCTGACGGGCCTCCGCGTAATCAAGTACGGAAGTGCAAAGGGCGCCGCTCTGGGAAAGGAATGCCAACTTGCCGTAGGCGGGAATCTTTCTCGCAAATGTCGCATTCATCCTGACTTCGGGCGACGCATTGATGACACCGAGACAGTTCGGGCCGATAAGCGGAATTCCCGCTTCACGGACTTTGGCGGCAACCTGTTTTTCGAGTTCAAGTCCTTCTTTTCCGGTCTCCTTGAATCCGGCGGAAATGATGATCAGCCCTTTCACCTTTTTGGCTTTGGCTTCCTCGATGACGCCCAGGACCGCTTTGGCCGGCACGATCAGGACCGCAAGATCGACATCGCCGGGGATTTCGGCAAGAGATTGAAAACAGTGAACCCCAAGAATATGCTCCGACTTCGGGTTGATCGGGTAAACGCATCCCTGATAGCCTCCGAAAAGAAGGTTGCGGAAAAGGTCGTTGCCGACGGTTCCGGGGCGGGACGAAGCACCGACGACCGCAATGGATTTTGGTTTGAAAATTCCGTCAAGTTGGGAAGCAAGACTAGCCACAGTAAAGGTCCTTTCATTATCGTGATAAAAAACGAACAGCCGTTCTGTTCCGAACGGGCAAAACAGGATAAAACGGAAGGATCCCGTGACGTGAAACATCACTGGAACACGCCGCAACGCCGTTGCCCGACAACACTCTCCCGATGAAGCCGGGAAAGTGCCACCTCTCATTCAATAGATTACCAATGTACCCGATTTTGATGGATTGTGAAGCTGGGGAAGAAGAAAAATTTTTAGCCTCCGTGAGGACTCCTGCATCAGATTGATTTACGTGATTCAAGATAGGCATCTCGCGCGGTAAGAATTTCTTCGCGCACTTGTTCAGGATGGAACATTCCGTACAGCACGGCTTCCGGTGTCGCGACTCCGCCGTTGCCTGCCGTTTGAATCTGCAACGCCCATATGCCGATATACCGCATCACGGGTCCCTGGACGAGTGCGATGTCCGTAATCCGGTCAAGCGGAATCGCTTTGCGGCTTAAAAAGACAACACCTTTGTCAACACGCAATGTTTTGTCATCCAACCGGTATTTCCGTCTCCCTGCCTGCATCGGAGAAAGCCACCAGGCAATTCCAGCCAAATAGACAATTCCCATGACAATACCAATACCGAAAACCAATACGAAAACCGCACAAGGGCCCAATCCCCTCGCAGTAAAATAGGCGGCGACTTTTTTATGATCGAAAGGAATTTCTTTTTCCATGACAGTAAGTTCCGGTAAAATGGTTGTGATGGTGATTCTTACAACCCTGATCCTAATCCGGACGCATGAGCCTGTCAAGAGTCTGACCTGTTATTTTGGTGCGAACACGCCCTCATTGTTTTTTGCATGAATACTTCCGTTTCTCTTGCCTGTTTTCGGATTTTCTGTATAGTGGTTTGTGTCGCCGCGAAAAGTTCCTTGAAAAACGGCAAAATGTCCGCCGATCGAAACATTTCCGCCGCATGCGGTAAGACGCCGTGTGAAATTCTCTTTTTCCAAACCGATGAAGGAAAAACGTGCTTAATATTGCTTCACGAATGACAGAGATGGCCTCACGGATTCCTGAAAACATTGCCGTTGCGCAGGCTCAACAGCGTGACTCTTCCGGCAAACGGACGTACAGAACCGTGACGTTTCAGGAACTCGACCGTTCCAGCGACCGGATCGCGCGGGCACTTCTCGACGACGGCGTGAAGCCCGGCATGCGGATCGCACTGATGGTACGGTATGGGGCGGATTTCATCACTCTGGTTTTCGCGATTCTCAAATCAGGGGCGACACTGGTACTGATCGACCCCGGTATGGGCATGAAATCAATGCTCACCTGTCTGGCGGAGGCCGAACCGGACGGCTTTGCGGCGGTTTCACCGGTTCATGCGGTTCGCGTGTTTTTGAAACGGCGTTTTCCCAAAGCAGTCCACAATCTCACCGTAGGAAAACGCTGGTTTTGGGGAGGTCTCTCGCTCGCTAAAATCCGGAGGACTCTTTCTGTCGCGGAAGCCGTGCTGGTTCCGACGCAGCCGGACGATCCCGCGGCGGTCATTTTCACCAGCGGCAGCACCGGTCCGGCAAAAGGGGTTCTGTACACCCATCGGATGTTCGACGCCCAAGTGGAACAGATTCAACAGCGTTACGGCATTCAGCCGGGAGATGTTGATTTGGCCTGTTTCCCTTTTTTCGGACTTTTCAACGCCGTCACCGGAGCCGTCACCGTCATCCCGGACATGAACCCGACACATCCGGCGGCGGTGAATCCTGAAAATATCTGTGAAGCGGTCCGTGACTGGCAGGTGAATCAGTCGTTTGCCTCACCGGCACTCTGGAAAAAAGTGACGGAATACTGCCAATCCCGCGGAGAAAAAATGCCGACACTGAAGCGGGTCATTTCCGCCGGTGCTCCGATTTCACCGCGGCTGCTCGCCGGGCTGAAAGAGTGTCTCTTGCCGGACGCGGAGATTTACACTCCCTACGGTGCGACGGAATCCCTTCCGGTCGCGTCCGTCAGTGCCTCGGAAGTGCTTGGTGAAACGGCGGTGAAAACGAATCAAGGTGCCGGGATTTGTGTGGGAAGAAAGTTTGCCTCGCTCCGGTGGTGTGTCATTAAGATCACCGACGATCCCATTGAACGGCTGGAAGACGCGGAAAAAATGCCGATCGGTCAGATGGGAGAGCTTGCCGTGACCGGTCCGCAGGTTTCTCCGCGGTATGTCACCCGTCGGGATGCCAATCCGCCGGCCAAAATGACCGATACGGACGGACAAATCTGGCACCGGATCGGCGATGTCGGTTATCTTGACGCGGAAGACCGGTTCTGGATGTGCGGTCGCAAGTCGCATCGGGTCGAAACGGCGTCGGGGCCGATGTTCACCATTCCGTGTGAGGCGGTTTTCAATCAGCATCCGCAGGTCAGCCGTTCGGCACTGGTCGGAGTCGGAAACCGCGGAAGTCAGATTCCGGTGATGTACATTGAGCCGAAACCGGATTGCCCCTTGCCGGAGCAACTTTTTCGCAAGGAACTTATGGAAACGGCGTGCAATCATTCTCTGACGGCCGTCATCAAGGATTTCCTTTTCCTGAAATCGTTCCCTGTGGATATCCGTCACAACGTCAAAATCAACCGGGAACTCCTTGCCCGCCAGGCGGCAGCGTGGCACGCTGGATCGTAGCAGGCTCATGCTCACTGCGTTCGATTAACGTCCGGAAAGTGACCGCCTCAAAGAGGCTGGGAACCATCCGGGGTGCAGCGTCCGCACGCTGCTGGTGAGTGACAAAAGGCAATTGGAGGAGTTCAGTAAACAATTGAGGGGGTACAAGCGGCGATGGGAGGGCGGCAATCCTGATTTGACGAATGATTTTTGCCTCCGGCGGCCAACGCGAGGGCGTTGGATCCCAGTATGCTCCCGGCCTCTTCGAGGCGGTCGCTTTCTGATGGAAAATCTTTCCACTTGGGAGTCCGAAGGCAACTGCGGTGAAGCAGCATGCTTCCCCGCTCCTGTTAGTCGCTGGAATCAACAGGCAGAACAAAAGGAAATGTTACCGGAACAACGGGAAAAGGATAACAATGAAAGCCGACCGCGCAGCCGGGAGGCAAGTGCGATCCAACGTGCGACGTTGGCGGGAAGGGCCGCCGTTTTACGGAATGTCATTCCGATGGTTCTCATGAAAACACGTACACGTTGCGGACTTCGCTTAACGCCGGTCAAATGTTCGATACGGGCTGCCGCTTCCTTGGCGGACGCGATTGGAATTCGTTGATAATGGAGTTTCGGTGTTGTGCCGGATCACTCGCGGGGTGATACGAATCCATGGTGGTAACAAGTGGGATGCCCCCCTTTTGGTACATGTTAATCACACCTCGAACCGTAGGAGGGGTTTGGCGAACGGGGAGGGCGATTTCCGGTGCGAATTTGCCGCAGGCATGCAACCAAAAGGATTTCGAACCGCCGCATGACTCGTTCATCCGGATAGCTGTAACGTCATCGTTGAAAAGTCTTCCGTTCTTCCTCCGTATAATTGGTACGCAACATCATCTTCCTCCTGAACAAACTTAGACGAAAAACAAGAATTATATCATTTTTTGCCTATCTTGAAAATTGATGTTTATTAACGTTGAGGAGTATAACAACGAATGTCTCGTTGTTCACTATGAGAGTCCCGTTGCTTACTCCGAGACCTACGGAGAAGACAACAGGAATCGTGTAATAATAAACAGAAGTAAGAGGGGAAACATTAAAATGATAAGAGAAACAAATTTCCGATTCACAGAATGAAGAAAGAATATTAGAGGAAACGAAGAAATGTTAGAATCATCCAATCCGAGGAACATTTCTTCCCCTTCGACATGAAAAGAATGCGATTTAGGATTAGAATAATTCAATATGATATTAGAAGGATGCCTCCGGCGGGCCGCGACGCCGCGGCGGGCGGATGGAGCTACCGCTCCGAAAGCCGCGAACTCGCTCCTGTTAGTCGCTGGAATCAACAGGCGGAAAAACGTTTTCAGCATGAGGCCGAAGGCAACTGCGATGCAACAGCATGTTGCCCTCCGGCGGGCCAACGCATAGACGTTGGATTCCAGTATGCTCCCGGTACCTTCGGTAATGATATCGGGGGACGGCGGCTTGGAAGAATTGCGGAAGTTCTTTGCGAGTTCGGATTTGAGATAAGTAATTCGGATTTTGAGTTGCGCTTTTTCGGCGGGAAGAACGCTTATCCATTTCTCGCTTGTTCAGCGGTCATTTCTTCAAGATTCCTTATTTTTCCTCAAGATTTTCCATAACGTGTTGCAGCGTTTTCAAAATTCCGATACAATAGAGAAAATCAACCGTGAACAGATACCATTAGCAGAATAACTTGAAACAAAAGTTCCTTTTCGGTTTCGGAGAACATGACATGTCGCGAATGGTTTCTCTCTTTTTGGTCATGCTGTTTTTTTCATCTCATCGCGTTGATGCCGCTGAACTTCGGCTCTGGTTTTATCTGCCGGCGAATTTGCTTGTCGACGAAAATGTTGATGAAGGAGTTGCTCTTTTGCAACGTGCCGCCAAGGCTGGATACAACGGCGTTTTACTGACGGACAGTAAATTCTGCCGTTGGGGACAACTTCCCGACCGTTACGAATCCAATGTCAAACGGTTTCGCGAGGAATGCCGCCGGTTGAATCTTGAATGTTTTGCCGCGGTGTGTCCTGTCGGATATTCAAACGATCTTTTGAGCCTCGACCCAAATCTTGCGGAAGGCTTACCTGTCATTGATGCCCCCTTCATTGTTAAGGACGGAACGCTTGTTCCGGAACAGCCTGCGACACCGATCCTGAAAAATGGCGGCTTCGAGGAACACCGCAACAATATGCCGACCGGTTGGGGATTCGCCGATGATCCCGGAAAAATTAATTTCATCGACAACGGGACCAAATACGAAGGAAATGTTTCATTACGGATGCAGGGTGACGGTACCGGTGAACCGCGCAATGCCCGTGTCATGCAAAAGATCGACGTCAAACCGTTTCATTATTATCACGTTTCCGTCATGCTGAAGACGGAAAATTTCGATTCCGTCGCTGCAACGAACATCGCCGTCATTGCCCCGGATGGCAGGCAACTCAATTGGCACATGCCACTGTTGAAAAAAACGGAAGACTGGCGACGTATCGACATCACCTTCAACAGTCTGGAATACACGACACTCAATCTTTATTTCGGGACGTGGGGAACACGGCATGGCAAAATCTGGTGGGAGGATGTCCGCGTCGAACCGGCGGGATTCGTCAACATTTTACGGCGTGACGGCACACCGCTCACCGTGAAAAGCGAAGACGGAAAAATCATTTACATTGAGGAAAAAGATTTTGAAAAAATCGTCGATCCCAAACTCGGTAATGATCCGTATACAGGCTGTTTTACCGCCTGGCACGAACAGCCGGCGGTTCGCATTCCAAAAGAAAGCCGCATCAAGGAAGGTCAGCGTGTGCTGGTGAGTTTCACTCACACCTCAATTATTTATGGTGAACAGGTCGGTTGCTGCATGTCAAATCCGAAATTTCCGGAATTACTCAAGTGGCAAATCGAACAGGTACATCAAAATGTTGAGCCGGACGGATATTTCATGAGTCACGATGAAATCCGGCAATGCGGCTGGGATGGAGACTGCACTGCCACTGGAAAAACACCTGCAGAAATACTCGCGGACAATGTTGCCCTGTGTGTTCAAATGATCCGCAAGGAAGACCCGGACAAACCGATTGCCGTCTGGTCGGACATGTTTGATCCGACGCACAATGCTCAAAAAACAGGACATTACTATCATGTCAAGGGTAACGGGCCGTGGTTCGGATCATGGGAGAAATTGCCGCATGACGTGGTCGTCGCCAATTGGAACTCGAACCCGGAGATTCGCGGCAAATCACTCAAACATTTTTCACAGCGTGGTCATCCGCAAATACTGGCCGGTTATTATGACGCCGAACCGATTGACGCGATTCAGGATTGGATACGTGATGCCGCTTCCTGTCCGGGTTTTTGCGGTGTCATGTATACGACTTGGGAACATCGTTATGACCGACTCGAAGCCTTCGCTGAATCAGTTAAACGTGAATGGGATCATGTGCCGAAAAAACAGCCGGATTGAGATCGTTTATCAAAATTCGAAGAACCTGCAGTTTTCGGGATTACAGAAATGTGTTTTCCCGTCGGCGATCGGGCAATCGGGATTGGTGCATTCAACGAAATGGCTCAAGCAATTACCGGGTGCAAGAACACCAGTACCAGGGATATCCGTAAGTTGCATTCGGAATACCGACTTCACTTGCGGTTCTTTTGGCGGTCAATGATTGCGGCTTGATATTCATTTTGAATCACAGAGGTCATGGAAACATATTACCATCTCTACCGGACATCGCTTGAAATTTTTCAAAGCAATACGGCTGAAATCCCGTGTTTTTCCGTCTCAAGCGAACAAAAGAGGGGATTTCAACCGTGTCCGGTCTATGGCAGCGTAGGACAATCATTTCATGTTGTTGAGATATTGTCTGGCACGATCCTTCAAACCGTTGTCCGTGCAGACTTCCAGCACCTTGTTGAGTGCCGAAGTGAACAGTTCCTTGTCACGCTTCCGCAGATAATCCTGGTGAGCCAGTTCGACAATGGTACGGCATGCGTTTTGAGCGAGGTCTTTATCGCCGAGAAATTCCAACGCCCATTTCACGGTGTCCACTTCGCGAACCGCGGAAGCACGCTCCAGAATCAATTGTTTGTCTTCATTGCGTAACGCCAGCGACATTCCTTTTTTCAACATGGTCAGTTTGTCTTGTCCGGAAATTTTGATTCCGATCTGGTCGTCCGGCAGAGAAATCACCCGCGCAAATCCGCGAAGTGCCGGAATCCGCGCCGCTTCCGAATTTTGCTTGTTTTCGGCAAAACGGAGAAGTTCCGCGGCAACTTCCGCATTAGGCCAGTTGCAAAGGGCACGGAATGCTGCGTCACGGTTGGCCGGAGCTTCGGACTTCATCTCTTTATGCACGATTTCCAGTGCCGCTTCCCCGCCGATACGTCCCAGCAGCGGAAGAAGCGCAACGGTGTTGTCGGCAGTCAATTTGGCGATGACCAATGCGACATCTCCCTTGCTCAGACGGACGATCACCCGTTCCGCGTTATCCCGCTGACCGCGATCCGTCACAAGCAGTACGACATCCACGAGGTCGCCGTAGAATTCAGGCTTGGCCAATTGCTCCAGAATACCGAGAAGTTCCACCCGCTTCGGATTCTCCGGTGCTTTGGCCGCGGCAAGAATCACCGCAAAAGCGTCCGCCGTATTCCGGCGGGCCAGAATGTTCGCAACCGCGACGAAACGGTCGGCGTCTTTCTCCGTTTTCAAAGCGGAAAGAAGTGCTGCGTCGAATTTGTCGTCAATGAAGTTCACCATGATGTTGGTCACGAGATTCCGGTCGTAAGCGGTCAAGAGTTCCAGCATCAACGGAATGTCCTCGGAATTTCCGAGCGACGCAAGTGCCAGAACACCGTTTTTCTTGAGATATTCGTTGTCGCTTTTGACCGCGTCAAGAGCCGCCTGCCGGTATTTCCCATCTTTCCGAACCGTCAGTGACGCCAGTGTCCAGGCTTTTTCCAGGTCGGAAAGTTTGTCGTAACCCTGCATCCACTTCGCCACGGCCTCCTCTGAAACATACGGCAGATTCAGCGGCGAAACCGATTCGACACTCAGCTTGATGTTGTGGCCGCCCCGTGAGGCGATCGCGTCTTCCCATATCTTTTTATCAGCACCGGCGGCACCGTCAAGAGCCTTTTTCAACGCATTGAGTGCTTCCGCGGAAGGATTTTTCGCCAGTGCACGAACCGCTTCCTCACGGATTGTCTTTTCGGAATCCGCAAGGAGCTTCACCAGTACCGGCACCACATCGGCGTCACCGGTCCACTGCATTTCGTGAAGCAGATAAACCTTCACAGCGAGCGGAATGTCCTTGAGAAGCTGCTCGCCCATTTGACTGTTGACGCTCTTGATCGCGGCAGCGTCCTTTCCCGACTGAAGACAGGCACTCTGCCACTGCAATTGAGCATTCGTTCGAGTGTTCACGTCATCCGAGGCCAGATTCGGGAGAAGACTTGCGAGGTCTTCCGCAGCCGCTGTCCCCGTTCCGATAAACAGAATCACCAAAAGTAACAAAAGTTTGTTGTATTTCATCATTTCAATCCCATTAAAGTTTTAAATTAATTAATATTGTCTGGTTATAAGTTGTCCCGGCAGCGGTTGAAATTTTCCCTGCAATACGGGAACGATCCAACGAGGCCGCGGTTGCCGTAAATACGAAGCATCCGCTCCGCCCAACTGTCCGGCATGTCCATTTCCATTTCCCAGTCCACCATTTCTCAGTCCAGGTTGACGGCGTATGGCGAACGCGGAACATGATAGACCAACCGGTTGGCCTGATCGTCGTCAATGAAACGGAGATTGGCCTGATCCCACTTCAAGGGACGGTTGACTTTGTACGCAATGTGCAGCAGTTGGCAAAACGCCGCGGTTCTGGCACCGTATTCCAAATCCTGGAACGGACGGAGCCGGTTTTTCACACAATAAAGGAAGTCGCTCAGAATATTCGTCGTTCCGCCGTGATACCGCCGTACATCAACCGGTTTGGCCGGTTTCAGATCACGCTGGCCATGTTTGTATTCCCGCTCGGTTCCGACAAAGGTGATGTCGTAACCTGTGCCGGGACAATGATGGAACCGGATTCCATTAGCGAACACCGCTGTCATGAACTTAACGTCTTTATCGTTGGGCGGAATGATTTCGACCGGATCGGTTTTGTCCAGACCGAGTGCGTAAAGTGCGCCGCCGAACTTGTGAGCCCCCCAGTCCGCAAGAAAACCATTGCAATACTCTTCGTACTGCCGCCAGCCGCCGCCGTAATTTCCGCTGCACCGCTCCGGATGATAGGGAGCCAACGGAGCCTGTCCGAGCCAGCGGTCCCAGTCCATCCCTTCGGGAATCGGCTGTTCCGGAAGATTGCACGGCTTCGGAGCGGAACCGACTTCGATGAAAACCTCTTTGACTTCACCGATGGCACCGCTTTGAATCACCGGAGCCATGTAACCGTAATCCTCCATCACTCGCTGACTTCCGCTGGTACAAACACGGTTGTACTTTCTCGCCGCTTCGACAATCAGAAGTCCTTCCGCCAGGGTGTAAGTCAGCGGTTTTTCACAGTACACATCTTTTCCGGCCTTGCACGCTTCAACCGTGATTTTGGTGTGCCAGTGATCCGGCGTGGCAATGGAAACGATGTCGATTTCCTCAAGCTGAAGGAGGTCTTCGTAACGTTCAAACTTCTTACAGTCCTTGTTTTTGTACCAACCGTTCACGCGGTCCGCCGCAGTGTCGAGATGTGCCTTGTAACAGTCGCTGACGGCAATCATGTGACACTGTGGATTGTTCGCGAAACTTCCGATGGTCTCACCGCCGCGATGTCCGACCCCGATCATTGACGTGATCAGTTTGTTGTTCGGCGAGACATAACCGTCACGGCCGAGAACGCTGCCTTTTACGAAGAGAGGAATCGCACATGCCGAAGCGGCGGCTCCCAAAAATCTTCGTCGACTAAGTTGTGTTTTCAGAGCTTTCATAAGACATTCCTTAAAGTTGTTTATTGGTATCAACATCAATTTGACACGACTTCCGACTTTACCAAATGGCATTGACTTGGGGACATCCTGCAAAACAGGATATTTGCTCAATGCCGGTGATGCAGGCGGGCATGTTCCAATTTTATGTTGATCACCATAATGAATGAAAAATCCGGTGACTCTCGTTGACCGGATTCACTGAGTAAAGAACCATTGTACCGGATTTTATCACAAATTGGAATCCATTTCAGAAAATTGTAAAAATTCATTTTTTCTTGCAGATTCGTTCCCTCCTTTGTTGACGGAAAATTTCAACCGACCTGGGAAAAACGGCCATTCAGAACGCACAATTTATGCAACTGTGGTTTGTTTTAATGACGGTATTACGGAATATTTTGTCGGAACCGACAATGAATCAACGCTATTATTCTTATTTTTTCAAGGCTCTTGACTGGCTTCTCGTAACATATTTTAATGTAAGTCTAAGAGATATAAGCGTTTAAGTGCTAAAAAAGTTGATATGATTTTACGTTGCTTTTGCAATGACTTGACAGCGACGGCAACGGCGTCAATTTCGGGGGTGAATCGAAACACGGTGAACTCGTATTTCCGAGAAATCCGTGAGCGGATTTTCCAGCAGTCATTGAAAGAAGGTCCGTTGGAAACCGGTGAGTTTGAACTTGACGAATCATACTTCGGTGCGAAGCGAGGATGCGGTGCGGCGGGTAAGACGTTGGTGTTCGGCCTTCTCAAACGGGAAGGCAAGGTGTTTGTGACGGTTGTTTCTCATTGTTCCAAATAGGCATCCACACCGATGGCTGGAGAGCTTACGACGGACTGATTTTGAACGGTTACGATCACTATCGGGTGTTCCATCATGAGAATGAATTTGTAA
>JAISQK010000120.1 GCA_031274255.1 Planctomycetaceae bacterium
CATCAGTCATGCGGTATGCGGTGTGAAACAGAGACGGCAGTATCACCCAAAGTGCCGCAAAAAAAACGGTGACAGACCAGAACCAAACCGCGGCGGCCCGCGGGGAAAAATCTTTTAGGTTATTCATTGGAATTTTTTCCATCATGGAACATACTTCGGTGGAACAACAGCGACTCCGACTTTGACAGGCGGAACATCGGCTTTGGTTTTGTATGGCAAAATGATTGGAGCAGGTAACACTTCCGCTTTCGGGAATCTGTCGCGGACATACTTGGGAACTTCTTTTTGTGTTGAATCTTTGACTTCCCAAACGATGATTCCGCCTTTTTGATTGACGTCGGCGTCTGTGGACCATGTGCCGGTCGGCGTTGCGTTGGGCTCATGGATTCCACCGTCGCAGATATTCCAGTAAAAATGAGAACTCGGACGATCTTTCATTGACCAGGCGGCGTATCCGCAAAGTGACCCGTCACCGGTCACATAAGGACACGGTCCATCGAATTGCGAAGACCAGATTCGATCACACGCAATGCCAAATTCCCGCATTGGGAACAATTGTCTTTTCGGCACGCCCGTCAGGTAAGGAAGACAAGAGTTGACAACAAGTAACAGACACATCCCAAATTCCAACAAGACAACCAATCTTATTGTGCGGAAAAAAGTATCCGGTAACTCTTTGACGCGAAACCGCAAAAGCGCCCAGACTCCTGAAAAGGTCCAGAACGGAGCTCCGTAAGCTGCCGAAATAAATATGTTTTTACCTGCACTGATAGCAAGACAAAGGATAAACGGAATCATAAAACAATGGAAAAGATATTTTTCACATTGTTTTCTCTTCTCTTTTTGAAGGAGTTTCTCGCGGTCAATCGAGAATGGGGACCTGTCCGCGGAATCGTCTGTATTGCCGATGTCAGTCACTTTCCATTTCCACACAAAACCAAGTGCGGGATAAAGAACAATAAGGATAGGAAACCAATGTTCGAATTGATAGATTGTGAAAAGTAAAGGCATCAGAACACGGTAAACAGGATTGGAATAGGTAGTATTAAGGTGTCCGGCGTAAACCAATGTGGCAAAATCGTTCTGATATAACCAGACGACATGCGGCAGAAAAATCAGGAACGCGATGATTGTTGTCAGATAAGGCCCGGTTCCGCACCATCGTTTTCTTCCTTCCGGCCTGGTGAACAGGAAGATCAATATCGACAGGACCAGAAACGCAGCCGGATATTTCGCGTGAAAAGCAAGACCGATCGAGAGACCGGATAAGATCCAGTAGAAAAGACGGTTCGTTTGAAACGCCTGAAAAACCAGATAAACGGAAAGCGACCAGAATGCAATTAAAACGGTATTTTGATTATAGACGAGCGAATGATATGCAAAGAAATAATACGGAAGGACCGCCAGTGTTCCGATCAAGGCAAGCTTTTCCGAAAGGACTTTTCTGCCGAGTTGCCAGACGGACCAGAGTGAAATCATCACGCAAATTTGCGACGCGAGAAACGGAGCAACGAAAGCACGGTTGGTCAGAATGTTGACGATTTCCAGAATCCACGCGGGAAGCATCGGGTGTTTTCGTGTCGAAAGAACCCATTCCTTGGCGATACATTGAAGTTCAATCACGTCTGTCACCCGGTAAGCGGTATGAAACAGAGCCGGTAAGATCACCCAAAGTGCCGCAAAAAAAACGGTAACAGACCAGAACCAAACCGCGGCGGCCCGCGGGGAAAAATCTTTTAGGGGACTCATGATGAAATATTGGAAGAAAAAGTTTGTGGGATTTTGTAACACACCGTTCCCGGTATTGACGGTTGTCTTTGGGAGACGAGCCGCGTTCCCTCCCTCGGACGGCTTTCCATTTCATAAGAGGACAGACGGAATATTCTTGGGGGGTCAGAAAAAGAGACAGAGGAAGACGGAAAACAGGAAGAAATTTTCACCGCGTCCCCTAGAAAGGCGGAAAACGCATCGGCAACCCGGAGCGGTTGGAATAGAAAGATTCCGGCGAAAAAAGAGCCTCGCCGAAAAACAATACAGTTTACCCCCCCCCCCTATTTTGACATTTAAAGTACAAAAACAAAACATTCATTGCGGTCTTACTCCTGTATTTTTTTCGAAAAGGTAAAAAAGGCCAACGGTAAAATCGAATCTACCGCACAACTTTCTAGGATGTCGTAAATTTTACGGACGGCATCCCGAATGTCAAGCGGGGGACTATAAAAAATGCGGTTTTTTTACAAATCCATCACGTTGTCCTTTTCCTTTTTTCCCTCATCCCTCCGACGTAGCCGGGAGGTAAACCGTCTGTTCACGGCTCCCGATGTTCCCATTTCTGTGACAATCCGGTTGGTGTCAAATTAACTCATAAGAAACTCTTTATTGGGGCAACCTTGCTGATTTGTGCCGCATCTCATGCGGCCTTGTACAGATCTTTGACCAAAAACAGACATTCTCTCTCCGGCATCAGTTTGTCGTGTCGAGATAGGGGTCCTGTCCCATGGCTCGTTGCATCTTTTTCCGTTCTTTTTCGTAGTACATCATGGTTTTACGGTCGCGGAAGTGCTTCTTTTCGACCTTTTGCTGGGCTTTCTTGAAAAGTCCGGCCTTGCGGTTGTACTGTTTATCCGATTTGTACTCTCCGGGACGCTTGTATTTTCTCGCTTTTTTCGGACCGTATGCGGTTTCCAGAAGTTCGTCGTCCAGAGCCAGATACTGCCGATAGGTGCCGGGATCCCCCTGACGTCCGCAACGTCCGATCAACTGCCGGTCGATTCGCGCGGAGTCGTGCATTTCCGTACAAATCACGTGTAAACCGCCGAGTTCACGGATTTCATCAGGAAGCTTAATGTCGGTTCCGCGGCCTGCCATGTTGGTGGAAACGGTGACACGTCCCGCTTCCCCTGCCTGTGCCACAATAGCCGCTTCCTCCTCTACATGATTGGCATTGAGGATAACATGTTCTATCCCCCGTTCTTTCAATAAGTGAGAGAGAATTTCCGATTTGTCGATCGTTCGGGTTCCGACCAGAATCGGGCGTCCCGAGGCGTGAACTTCCGCAATTTCTCCGACAATCGCTTCCCATTTGGAACGCTCGTTAGCGAAAACCAGCGACGGCAGCTCCACACGTCTTGGCGGACGGTTGGTCGGAATCGGCATCACTTTACAGCGGTAAATTTTGCGGAGTTCCCGTTTCGATGCAAAAGCGGTTCCGGTCATTCCGGCCAGATGTTCAAAACGGAGAAAGTAGTCCTGTACCGTCACCCGGGCCGCCTGACCGGTCGCGACAGTGATTTCGACCCCTTGTTTCGCCTCGACCGCCTGATGAATCCCTTCCCGCCACTTGCGTCCTTCCCCCAATCGGCCGGTAAACTCGTCCACAATGACAATTTCTCCGTCGCGGACGACATACTGCTGATCGAGAAAAAACTCCCTGTCTACCTTAATGGCCCGTTTTATAAACTCATAAATATCGAACAGACCGGTGGCGTCCATTGCCGCGGGCTTAGGAAGATTACGAGCTTTATATCGTCCTTTTTTCGTCAATTCGATACTTCGTTTATCGTGATCGTAATCATAATCAACGTCCTCAATGAACTCTGTCACCGAATCCGCCGCCCATTTGTAGCATTCGACCTCCATTTTTTGTTCTTCTGTCGGCATGGCACTGATGATGAGCGGCGTCCGGGCTTCATCAATGAGGATACTGTCCGCCTCATCGACAAGAGCGAAAAACGCTTCCCGCTGAACAGGTTCTTCATTTTGTCCCCGTGACGCACCGGGGGAACCATCAAGCATCCCGCCGAGAAGGTCATGCTGTCCCTCTTGAATTTTCCGGAGAAGAAGCCGGTCGCGAAGAAAATCGAAGCCAAATTCTTTTGCCGTTCCATACGTCAAATCACAAGCGTAAGCGGTCCGTCTTTGATTCTGCGGCTGCTGTGTCTGAATAACACCGATTTTCATGCCGAGAACATTGTAAATCGGTTCCATCCATTCCGCGTCGCGTTTGGCCAGATAATCATTCACGGTCGCCAGGCACGCTCCCTTACCGACAAGAGCATAAAGATACATCGGCAGTGTCGCCGTAAGTGTTTTTCCCTCACCGGTTTGCATCTCAACAATGGAACGGTGAAAGACAGCGGTTCCTCCGAGAATCTGCACATCAAAATGACGCATTCCGAGAGTTCGGCGGCCTGCTTCACGAACAAGAGCGTACGCTTCCGGGAGCAACCGCACCAGCGGCTCACCGCTTCGGGCACGGTACCGGAGAGAAAGGCTTTCCTTTCGGAGATCGTAATCCGTAAAAGCGGTGACTTTCGGCTCAAGAGCATTGACCTGATCGACAACATACGACCAGCGAGCCAAATTCCCCTGATTGGTTATCGGGATATAAGAATGAAACAAACGCCGAAAACCTGAAGGAACAGCTCCCACAATTGACCCGAATCATTAAGTTTGAAGTTCAAAATACAATGGCGGTATTATAACCTTACCTGAATCCCGTGACAAGAGCCGCGGCTCGGGTCGTTAAGACCGGGAGGGGACCCGAAACCGGCGGGGTGGCAGAATTTTGTCCGCGGACAATCATCCTCTGATAATTCTGGTAATCCTGAGCGGTGAGAGAGACCGTGCGGATTTCGTTATCCGCAAATCCGGAAGGATTCGGTTTTCCGAAAAGACGGTCAGGATTCTGACTCGCCATGGCCGCCCAAATGGAAGTCTCGTCATAAGGCTCGGATTCATCCCATTGACTCTGCGAGGAATCTGCCGCAACAGTATCGACTGACGGCAAAAAAGAATCGGATTTTGTCTCATTTTCCAATGTTTGCGGCAAAACCATCGTTCGATTTTGTGTGTACGACGTAATCCACCCTTCCTGACTCACATTATCAGGTATCACAGCAGCCAGCTGGGAAAGCGTTCCTCCTAAATATTCCGTCATATTGGCCGCCGAAACGACTGTGAATGACGAAACGGGAATTTCCTGCTGAGAATAAGATAGCGAAGAAGGATTGTCCACACTGCTGCTTTTTCCCATGCCGGGTATTGAACTTGGTGAAACAGCAACGTCTGTATCATTTGAATAATAGACACGACCTCCCTTTTGGGGGGTAATGGACGTTTGCGGACCGTAACCATTATAATGATTAATTGTTGAACCGGAATCACTTCCGTTTGTTGCCGGCGGATAAGCATCATTCGAATAAGGAGACGGTGTTGACGCAGGTTGTGTCATATACGAAGGAGACGAGGACGGCGAAGAAATCGCAGGATAAGATGACGACGGTGTCGATAGAGGTGAGGAATTTGACGGCGATGGAACAGATGAAGATGTCGGCGGAATATAAGAAGGAGGCGATAAGTAAACTTCGGTTGCAGGGACGGCACCCGGCCCCGGGCCCGGCTGAATGTTCGGCGGTATGACGGAAGGAGGCAGCATCTGCGGGCCGACACTGCCGGTCGGCGGCGGAAGAGCTTGTGATTTTTTTCCGAACCAGGGAAATCCGGCATCATGACCGTCACTTGCGCAACCTGTTGCCAATAAAAGAGATAACGCGATCAATAGAAACATCATCCCGCTGTTTATTTTTGTTCCAAAAAACGGACTCATCTTGAACACTCTCCATTTTGTCTCGGTCGGGGAATCCCGCGAATTTTACACATAATCAGGGACGGAATCCATACCAATCATAATACACCGTCTCAAGTTTAGCACATCAATCAGGATGATGAGTGAAAAAATCCAAAATTTCAGGAAATCGGAGGTTTCTGAATGGGCGGCGTGAACGTAACTCTTGGAAGTGCAGGAGATTTTGATGCAGACTGTTTGTTAGACGCAGGTGAAAAATCCTGAAAAAGCGTCGCTTCCATCACACGCATTTCTGTGAGAAAATCCTGAAACTGCGACGGCGTCGGATTTTGGTTGAGAGCAGGTTTCTGAACAGGAATCGGCAAATACCCTGATTGCGGAATTTCGTTGGATTTTTTCCGTGAAAAGGTTGTTTTCTCTTGAAAATCACTCACATTCTTTTTATTCTCTTCAATATCTTTGATTTTATTGTCTTTTTTATTTTTTGCAAACTCTTCATTTTCGTCTGAATCGTCCTCCGAAAGTTCACTGAATTCAAGAGTGTCAGAATTCTCTATTTCTTTCATTTCTCCTGTTTGTGTATTTTCCGTCAACTCATGCCGCACTGTTTCTGTTGGAATTTGTTGCAAGATTCCCCAGGATTCCTGAACGATTTTTTCATCGATTTCCCGCAACTTTCGGAATCCCGCCAAAACAAGCGATTCGCCGGCAAGCTGATTGATGAGACGTGGAAGTCCCTCGGTTAATTTGTGAATCCGTTTTCCGGCTTCCTGTGTGAAAATGGAACCCCACTCATTTTTCCCGGATTCCTTAAGCTGCCACATCAGATACTCCTCTGTTTCACTCCAGAGAAACCGGTCCAAATACGACCGGCTCACAATCCGCTGTTGAAATGCGGACAGTTTCGGATTCGCCAGCTTTTCCTCAAAATTTAAGGAACCCGCCAAGACTAATTTGATTTTTGTTGATTTTCCGTCGTCACAGTGCAGGAGAACACGGAGTTCTTCAAGTGCTTTGTGTCCCAGTGTTTGCGCTTCGTCAATTAATAAAACGATATTCAAAGACTCATATTGATGCAGATAATTCCAGAGCAAAAGCCGCAATTCATTTTCCTCGAGTCCGCAATACGGCTGCTGGAGACCGAACAGAATCTGTTGATACATCGCTTTCGGAGTTTTGATTCCCGGATTGGCGATGTAAATAATGGAGTTATCCATTTCAAAGTGCCGACCTATCATCTTGAGCAGCAACGACTTACCGACACCATGCTCCCCGAAAACAACAGCGACTCCCGCGTCGCGTTCCAAAGCGGCCACGATTGTTTTTCGCGCGTTTTCGATGGATTCCGCCGGAAAATAAGTTTCCGTATCAGGAATGGATAAAAATGGACGCTTTTCAAGTGAAAAATAGGTGTGACTCATGAAAAATTGCGAAAAATGAAATAAAAGGATAAGAAAAATACATCTGTTACTATGACGAGTCTCATCTATTTCTATCGGCAAAATCCGACAAAAAAATCAGTCCCATTGACCGTGTTAAAAAATTTTGCCGAATCGGTGACAGCCCCTTGACTTTTTTACCGTCATTGATTACATTAGACTCCAGTGTTACGATTTTACAATCAATTTGAATTTGTGAAAAGAGAGTTTTTTATGAAAAAGCTGTTAGAAAATGTTAAAATAGGGGGGGGGGCTGTCTGTGTCGTTCTAAGACGGCTTTCACCCTTGTCGAGCTTCTTGTGGTGATTGCAATCATCGGGATTTTGATTGCTCTTCTTTTACCCGCCGTTCAGGCCGCTCGCGAAGCCGCAAGGCGAATGCAGTGTTCCAATCACCTCAAACAGTGGGGACTTGGTTTGCACACCCATCATGACGCCTTCAACAAGTTTCCAAGCACGCTGTATCAAGTCACGGGAGGTTGCGGACCGGAAAGCCGCAGTACAAGTTACCGGAAAGAACGTTTGAGTTTTGTTTATCCGCTGCTACCGTACATTGAGCAGACAGCGATTTATGACAACATCAAGGGAC
>JAISQK010000149.1 GCA_031274255.1 Planctomycetaceae bacterium
CGTGACAGAAAATAGAGTCGTGACAGAAAATAGAGTCGTGACAGAAAATAGAGTCGTGACAGAAAATAGAGTCGTGACTGAAAACAGAGTCGTGACTGAAAAGAGAGACCGGCGTTGCCTTCCGCCAACGTAGCACGTTGGATCGCACTTGCCTCATGGTCACTACGTTCCATTCGGCTCCAGTGGAAACGTTGTTCTGCTCGCGGACTCCAGTGAGCAACGCGAACGGGTTATTGAGGCCGAAAGGCAACTGCGGTGAAGCGGCACGCTTCCCAGCGACCATCGGGAGGCAGCGTGGCACGCGGTTCCGCATATTCGCAAGCGGTTGAAAGGATTCTCTATCGGACGCCGACCGCGTAGCCGGGAGGCAAGTGCGCCACGGTGTCCCCGTGCGCAAGTCCCAAAGAAACATCGCGTTGAGGTGACACGACCTAAGCCTGGCTTCCCATAGCGAACCGGATGGAGTAAAATAGTCAGTAATAAAATCCTGTTGTTCACCAGCGGAGACCTTCGCTGACTCACCACTCTTCCCTGAAGGAACCTTTTATGAAACAAACCCGGAAAATCCTGACAATATCCACATCAACTCTATTCGCTCTGATTTTTCTTGCGGCAGTCTTTTCTCCATCCGTTCACGCTCAAGGAGAACCGGCTCCGAAAAAAGCGAAAAACATTATTCTGATGATCGGCGACGGCATGGGGTTCAATCAGCATGTCGCCGGAGCCTATTGGCGTGTCGGAGAACCGGGCAAGATGCCGTATGAAAATTTCCCGTTTCACGCCGCCTGTACCACCTTTTCCTCGAAAGGCAAGCCGGTGTCTTATCATTACGAAGGGTACGTGCCGGACCAGCAGTGGGGCAAGCCGGAAACCGCGGCGGCTCCGACAGAGCTGACACAAATCACCGATTCCGCCGCGGGAATCACGGCTCTTCAAAGCGGTGTGAAAACCAAAAACTCGTATTTGGGGGTGGATACGGACAAGAATCCATTGAAACTTGTCGCAGAAACGGCACAGGAGGCCGGAAAATCGACCGGTGCCGTGACCACCGCGGTCTCTCCTCACGCAACGCCCGGCGGTGTTTTGGCACATAATGTTTCCCGTGACAATTATGTGGAAATTTTCAACGAACAGACTGGTAAAAACGGTCTCACTGTCCTCATGGGCGGCGGTCATCCGTATTATGACTCGAAAGGGAACAAAAAGGAGGAGTCCGGATACGATTTCAAAAAGGTCGGCGGCGAAGAGACTTGGGAAGCTGTCATCAGCGAAAATGGTCACAATGGTTACACTTTCATTGACACGGCACGGGAATTTTCACGTTTGGCCCAATCCGCGGAAAATCTGCCGGAAAAAGTTCTCGGAATCGTCCGTAATGGTGATGATGTGCCGCCGGTGGACGGAACACCTTCCGAGGCACCGGATTCCGACGGAATCGGTGAAAAAGTCCTGAAAGATTTCCAACTGCGGGAAATTCCGACGCTTTCCACGATGTCACTGGCGGCATTGAATGTGCTGTCACAAAATCCGAAAGGGTTCTACCTGATGATTGAAGGGGGCTGCATTGATCATGCCTGTCATGCGAATGATAAAGAACGGCTCGTCTATGAACAGGCGGCATTCACCAAAACCATTGACGCGGTTGTGAATTGGGTCGAGGAAAACAGCTCCTGGGACGAAACCGTACTCCTCATTACCGCCGATCATGAAACCGGATTTCTTTGGGGGCCGGATACTTTCACCAATAAAGACGACAATGCCCGCTATGATTCCAAAAAAGACGAATTTACCGGGTATCAACCGGTCGTCAACAACGGCTGCGGCAAGTTGCCCGGAATGCAATTTCTCACGGGCGGTCATTCCAATTCGCTTGTTCCGGTTTGGGGAATCGGTGCCGGGGTTGAGGAATTGGAGAAAGCGTGCTACGGAACGGATGAAAAAGCGGCTCAAATGTGGAATTTTTCCGGGAAATACCTCGATAACACCGACATCGCTCTGTTCCTGAAGTCGAAAATCGCACCATAATTTGTTGAGATGAACGGGACGAAAACGGCGGATTTTCACATAGTCTTGTACCAACCGGAGATTCCTGACAACACCGGTGCGGTCGGACGGACATGTGTTGCGGTCGGAGCGAAGCTCTGGCTGGTCAGACCGCTTGGGTTTCAGATGGACCACCGCCGAATCAAACGTGCCGGTCTCGACTACTGGGAACACCTGGATGTTCAGGTTGCCGACGACTGGAGCGATTTGACGCAACATCTTTCAGGACACAGGTTTTGGTTCCTCAGTAAAAAAGGAAACCTTCCTTACACGGAAGCCGTTTTCCGCCGAAAGGATGTTTTTGTCTTCGGAGGTGAGTCGCGGGGACTGCCGGAGTCCATGCTGGAATCGCATAAAAATCAGTCGCTCCGCATTCCGATTCACTCCGCGGCACGAAGTTTGAATCTTTCGGTGAGCGTAGGGGTGATTGCCTTTGAGTTTCAGCGGCAAAGGAAAGGAAGACTTTGAGGGACTTGTCCGAAGAGCGTCCTTACGTATAATAAATATGTTTTTTGTGACGTATTCACAATGCGTATTCTTTGAGTCCGTGTTCATTTTTATCGTTTCAGAGGGGAAAAGCCGTGTCAGGAACATCTGTGGTGGGGTTGCAATGGGGGGATGAGGCCAAAGGGAAGGTTGTTGATCTCCTCACGGAACAAAACGATATTGTCGTCCGTTATCAGGGCGGTGCCAATGCTGGACATACGGTCGTCACAGACGGCAAAAAGTACAAACTCTCACTGATTCCCAGCGGTATTTTCAATCCGAAAGTGCAGTGTGTCATTGCAAGCGGTGTGGTGATTGATCCGGCATTTCTCATCACGGAAATCAAAACACTCCGCAGTCAAGGAGTCGAAATCGGAAAAAACCTTCTCATCAGTGACCGGGCGCATCTGATTTTTCCGTGGCACAAGGAGGAAGACCGTCTGATGGATGCCATTGCTTCCAAAGAGTCCATCGGCACAACGATGCGGGGAATCGGACCATGTTACCGTGACAAAGTGGGACGTTCGCTTGCCATTCGGCTTGGCGACATGTATCGTTCTGATTTCAAACAACGGCTCTCCGAAGTCGCCAAAGCGAAGGATCACCTCCTCGGAATGATGACCGATACCGATTGGGAGCCGATGGACGATGAAGAAATTCACACAACTTACGCGGAATACGCAAAAGAATTGGCTGAACATGTCGGGGACACGACGGCGTTTTTACTTGATGCGGCGGACGCAAATCAACGGATTTTATTTGAAGCGGCCCAAGGATCACTCCTTGATATTGATCATGGCACATTTCCCTACGTGACGAGCAGTAACAGTTCCGGTGTCGGTGTTTCGAGCGGTTCCGGCGTGCCGGGTTGTCATATTTCGAAAGTGGTGGGGATCATCAAGGCGTACACCACACGGGTCGGCGGCGGTCCTTTTCCGACGGAATTGGACAATGAAACCGGTCAAAAAATCCGGGACCGCGGCAATGAATACGGCACAGTGACCAAACGGCCTCGACGTTGCGGCTGGTTTGATGCTGTGGCGGTGCGGTACACTGCTCGGTTGAGCGGTGTCTCGAAGCTGAGTATCATGTTACTGGATGTTTTGAGTACGTTCCGTGAGTTGAAAATCTGTACCGCTTACAGTCTGAACGGCAAGACAATCCGCGATTTTCCGGCTCATGTGGACGATCTGCGGCAGGTGACTCCTGTTTATGAAACGCTTCCCGGCTGGACAGAGGAAATTTCGGATGTTCGGAGTTTGGACCGGCTTCCTCAAAACGCCCGAAATTACGTCCGGCGTTTGTCGGAGCTGGTCGGCAAACCGTTCGGACTGATTTCCGTCGGTCCCGACCGTGTCCAAACCATTGACTGCGGTCTGATGGAATAATACAACGAAAGAGCGGTGTTCGTTTGTGTTGGTAAAAACAGAAAATACAAGGAGTTATCAATGATGACAAAATCTCGTTTTATCGGACCGTTTCCATTGTGTTGGATTTGTTCATTTCTGCTCATTGCTTCAAACCTGATTTTTGCGGGAGAAGTTCAAGATGACGGTTTCCCTGAAAAACCGGAAACATTAGTACCTGATCATCTCAACTGGCAAGAAATGACTTTGCCTGAGGAAAAAGCGAAGATTTTTAGCATAATCTCCAATAATGCGGAGGCAAATTATCAAAAAATAAAAACATGGGAGGCAAGCTACAAAATGGGTTTCCATTGTTGTTACAAAAGGTCTCCTTACAAGAAAGAAAAAGGGGTTATTGTATTTGCGATTGATATGATCAATGACAATCTTAATTGGTTTTATCATTGCGAAGAGTGTTTTTTATATACTCCTGAAAGACCCAATTTATGGATATGGGAAAGTTCTCCCGAAACGGCATCCATTTCGGGATTACACTTGATTTTTCGCCCGGAAAGTATTTTGTGTCTCAATACTCTTCAAACGTTTTCCGCACGAGTCGAAGAGATTCCCGATTATGAAATCAAGGACAAGAAAATTGCAAGACAAATATCATCTCAAGCAATTGACCGATCCCCCGTTTCGGAAAGAAGTGACCCTCGGTTTTTCTTTTGTTTCAACAAATCTAATAAGTGGGAAAAATACTGGGGAGAATATTTAAAGATTGCTCACGGATTAACGGGTAATGATGAAGAGTTGAAAGGACGTTTGGACCGTAGATATAGAGTGTATCAATGCCTGGATCAAAATAATACTTGGTACAGTATTGAGGAATATACCACATCAAGAAAATCTAAATTGCGAAAAAGGACTTTTTCCGGTACATCTGGATTTAATATTGTCGAAAATACAGAGTATTACCCTGGTGATAGTACAGTGTTATCCTTACGGCAATGGAATTGGAAAAAATCGAATAATATTTTTATACCGCAAAAATACAATTTTTACATTTCTCCTGTAAACAGCCTGATTTCATACGAACTGCTTGATTCAAAGTTAAATTCTCCAATTCCGCTCAGCCGTTTTACGTATGAGGGTTTATCATTAACGGAAGGTGATATTCTGCTGAATGATATGGAGAAAAAAGCATATATTACCAAGAAAAATGGAAAAATTGTAAGTTTATGCAATTATGGTGAATCCCCGAAATGAAATATCTGAATACGAGGTCAAAGAAAAAGCAGGCAGCGTGAAATACTGCACTGCAATCATTACTTTTATTTCTCCTTGGACTTGAAATGTCCGTAGTTGCGATGGAAGTTGCTTTAACAAATGGACTTTTTGCACTTTATTTTTTGGTTTTGTTTTTTGACTCCGGTGTTTTGGTCAGCGTTCCGATTTTGTAATACCAATACCAATGAAAAAAGTCGCCGTCAGTTGTATCCTTTGTACAAAACGCTTATACTTGAATACTCTCAATATAATGCCGTGTATTGAGTTCAAGGAATGTCTCAAGTCGAAACGGCAGACAAAAAAGATCAGATGACCACGTGACATGCAAATTATAAGCAATTTTCACGACTATTACGATATAGGAATGCAAAACGGTTATGATCCGAAATTGCCTTACAAACGATTTCGGCATGAAGAAGAGACGAATGTTTTTTATGAGATGCGTCAGTTAAGTTATCGTATTCGTCATATCTTTGATTTTTTTGAAGAACATATTCCCAATACCAATATTTTTTTTATCGGGTTCGCAGGAAAGATATATCCTTTTTTTGAAGACCAAGAAAATTCCGACCAACCAGACTACATTCTCATTAATGAGCAGATTGTCGACAAGTACAGTCTCATCTTGTTAGAGAGAGTAAGTTCAAACAATAGATATTGGTGGTTTCAAAATCTAAGGCGGGAAAAAGGTCGTAAAGAATGTCTGTCCGATATGCGAAAATCAATTATGGAAGTCGTGGGATTGACGGAGAGAAACGAACTATTAAGTCTTTTTGAAAAATTCAAAACAGCCATTTTCGTTTACAAACCGAGTACGAATAAAATTGTTATTAATGAACGATTAAATCAATATCGTTTTCAAAAAGTGTTGCCGCCCAACGTCGCGTTTCAGGAGTTGGAAATGTATGTCGGCTCCTGTTTGACGCAGCCGGTTATGGAAGAACCGCCGCTTTCCGATAAAATCAAAGCTGAAATTCACGGTTTCGACAAACACTCTTTCAGAAAAGATAAAACAAAAAACCGGAAGTGAAAACACGCTGAGAAAAACGCCAATTTACGAAGCGTTTATCTCAAAAATTTCTCATTTTCTCAATAATTCTTAAAATCTTTTTGCCCTTCATTTGTCTATTACAATTAGGGCAACATATCTGCTCTGTCTATAAACAATACTTTAGCAAAAAGGAGATTTTGATGTTAAGACACATTTTTGGACATGCCTTGTTGGCATTGGTGGTTGTTGTCGGTTTTGGTGCGGCGGTGATGTTTTTGTGGAATTATGTGATTATCGGAATTTTCGGACTTGCCGCCATCAATTATTGGCAGGCGGCTGGTCTGTTTATTCTTGCCCGAATCCTGTTCGGAAAAGGTATTCACGGAAGAGGACACGATAACTTTTTGAAACATCTGCTTCACGACAAATGGCACAACATGTCACACGACGAAAGAAAAAATTTTATCCAAAACGTTTTGAAACACCGTCACGGCAAGCACCCCATCAACAACTTTTTTGAACTCCACGATGAGCCGAATAACGAACAACAACACGATGAAACCGATAAAGAAAAATCTTGACAAATTGATCGAAGAACATCAATTGCGTCTGAAATCTTTTATCCGCAAACGTGTTGCCAATAAGGAAGACGCAGACGATGTTTTCCAAGATGTTTTTTATCAATTGACCAAAGCCGTCAACACGGCAATCAATCCGATAGAAAATGTTGCGGCGTGGTTGTGTCGTGTTGCGAAAAATATCATCATCAATCGCGGTAAGAAAAAACATGAAAGCGAAATGCCTGTTTATTTTGATGAGGGCGGCGATATTTTGGACGATTTTTCCGAATATTTATTTGCCAATGAGACTCCTTTGCCCGAAGTGGAATATCTGCGTTCGACGGTCTGGCTCGAATTGGAAAATGCTCTTGGGGAGTTGCCATCGGAGCAACGTGAAATTTTTGAGTTGACGGAATTTGATGATGTTCCGGTCAAAATTATTTCCGAAGCGACCGGAGTTCCCGTCAATACGTTGCTGTCAAGAAAACATTACGCCGTCCTGCACCTCCGCAAACGGCTGGCAAAATTATATGAAGAGATTCTTTGCTCATGAAAATTCGTGAGAAAAATTTTAAACTTCATTTGTCCACAACCCACCAACAAATCATAAAAATCAACCCCCAAGTAAACGTGACAGATTGTACTCCCTTTATTCGGATTGATACTGACCGTTGCAAGTCTTGCTGGCGTTGTCTGTATTATTGTCCAAAAAAAGTGATTGGAAAGGTCGGCTCTTTTTGGAGCAAAAAAGCAGCCGTTACGAATCCCGAAAGTTGTACCGGATGCCTCGCCTGCGTCAAAGCATGTCCATTGGGGTTGATTGTTGCGATACGGAAAAACGAGAGCGAATCGTGAATTGTAATCGTCTGTTTTGCGTGGG
>JAISQK010000166.1 GCA_031274255.1 Planctomycetaceae bacterium
CATTTTATCGGCGTTTGCCATTTTTCACCGGTTCATAGGGATGGTTACGCTTGCTGAGAACTTTCGCCTCAATGATTTTGTCGGGAACGACAACAATTTCTTTCTCGTCCGGATCAATCCGTTGAATTTCACTGAGAATTTCCATTCCCTTGTCAACACGGCCAAAAACAGTGTGACGCCCATTCAGAAACGATGTCGGTACAAACGTCAGGAAAAATTGCGAACCGTTCGTATTGGGACCGGCGTTGGCCATGCTGATGGAACCGCGAAAATGTTTGCGGGGAACAGGCATTCCCGGCTTTGGGAGACACTCGTCATCAATCATGTAGTCCGGACCTCCGCCTCCGGTTCCCGTCGGATCGCCGCCTTGAGCCATAAATTTCGGCAGCACACGATGAAACGGCACTTCCGTATAAAATTCTTTTTCCACAAGGCTTATAAAATTCGCCACGGTGTTCGGAGCCTGATCTTCAAACAGAACCAGTTCAATCTCTCCTTTGTTCGTTTTCAACAAAACGCGAGGCAGGTCGCTGTTGATTTCTTTTTCACGAATCGCGCTTTCCGCTTCCCAATCTTTCCGCATTCCCGGAATCGCCCGCTGCATTCTCACGAGTTCCTGCGTCAATTCCGCACCGGACTCCGCAGCCTCTTTGAACCACGCCTCGGCCTTGTCCAGCTTCATGAGGTTAAACGCCGTTTCCGCCGCATAAGGCAAATAAGTCTTCAATTCTTTCGGTTTGTCGTCACGGAGAAGCTGTTCGAAAATGACGAACGCTCTTTCATAATTTTCGGCCTGATATTCATAAATAGACATCTGTACCAGAAAATTCAGCACATCGCCATTTTGGTACGGTGCCTCACGGAAGGCGTCAATCGCGGTGTTGATGAGGATTTTACCGCTTTTGTCCGCCTCAATATTGAGCGGTTCATACTCTTTCTGGATCGCGTCCTGACGTTCCGGAGTCGCCGTCTGATACTCCTGCATGAGAGCGTAAAGTCTTTGAATTTTTTCCGCAAACGGTTTGTGAGCCTCGTAAAATGCCGCGTTTTTCGGACCCAACGCTGCCGGATCCAATGGAGAGGCCGGCAATTTTTGCTCCTGTGCGGCGGCGGAAACGGTCAGTAATACGGAAAAAACCGCAACACTTATCATACGGTGTGATTTCAACATTTTGAGTTCCTGAGGGGGTTAAATTCAATGATTCCGTGAAAAGCTCCTTATTCCTATAACTTTAGAGAATCCGCGAAAAAAGGGAAGCCCCCAAGCGGATTTTTTCTGTTCCGCGCGGTTCACTTTTCCATCGTTTCTTCACGCGGAATAATCAGAACATTGTCTCCGAGGTCCAATTCCTCTTCCTCGTGAACCGGTTTGCCGTCTTCGCCGAGCTGAACATCCGCCATTGCCGTCCGGGACTTGGCGACGGTGAGAAGCTGTTCATAAAGTTGTGTGCGGTCTCCTCGATTGATGCTGCTCACGGCGGCGGCGACTTCACCGAGATACCGTAAAAACAAGTTCCGCCGTTCTCCTTCCTGCTTGACGCGTTCCCGCCGCCGGAGATAAATTCCCAACTTGCGACCGACGGACTGAAGAGCCAAACGGAGTTCTTTCTGGATTTCAGGATACGCGGCGATCGCTTCTTTGGATTCGCTCGTAAACGGCACCCACACGCTCGCCACATGCACCATCAGAGTGATCGGCCCGCGGGGAAGCTGTCCGCGGGATTGCGCGAGTCCGTAAGACTTCCAGTTCATTCCCGTCACCGTTTGCGTGATGAGACACGCTCCGGCCTGAAATTGCAGCGGAACACGATTGGCATAGCGGTAAACATTCATCGTTTGTCCCTCGGAAATGCTCACGGTCTGAAGCGTTTCGTGCAGCGATGTGATTTCCTTTTCCGTCAGATTTCCCGGTGAAACCCGAGGCCGCAGATGCGCCGCTTTAATGAATTTGTCCGCGGCGTCCGGCCCGATGGAATCAAACGTGACCGTGAGAAACTGCCGCAATGTCCGGGCGTCACTCTCGGAAAGAAATTCCTCAAGTGCTTCACGGGAAACACGATGCGTCGGAGGCACCCCGCCGTAAGCCAGACCGACTTCAATTTGAAACGGATTGCCCCGATACACCGCCGGCGGTCGCGTGGACGCCACAAAAAATTCCCCCGGCACCACCTGATGGAGTCCTTGAAGAAGCATCGGCTCTCCGATAGGAACAATACAATCGGTTGACGGCAGTGGAATCCGTGTGTCCTGAATGGCCTGAAAGAGCTTTTCGACATCCGTCCGAACGATTTTTTGCGGCACGGTCCGTACACCGAGTCCGGCAGCCGTACAGAGCGTTTTGGCCACCTGCGGACTCACCCGTGAAAACGATTCGATCAGAAAGCGTCCCAAACCGGTTTCTTTCGTGTCGTGCAGCATGTGGAGGAGTCTGCCGAACTCAATGCCGTAAGGGTGCGGCTTGATTTCCTTCGGTTCAGGAGGCAAAACCGAGACCGCCGCCGGATAATCTTTCGCCAAATCATCAGGGTCATGATAATGAAATGTCGCGTGAGGATTGGAAATGGCCGTCTGTTCGAGATATTCGTCCACACTGCCGCGGCCGCGGAGATATTTTGCCTCCAGTTCAATCGTCACACGGGTTCCGTGATCAACTTCAACCCATTCCAGCCCTTGTTTGACGATGATTTTACGTCCTTCGTCATTGGGAGGAATGTCTTCGCCTTCGCCGGAACCGTTCAGAATTTCCGGCTGATTCGCCTTGGTGTCCATCCGAATCACGTAATAGTGAACCGGTTTTTTCGGTGAAATCTTCGACATCACCCGGATCGGCTTGCCTGTGGTGAGAAGTCCGTACATTCCGGCGGCACTGATTCCGATTCCCTGCTGTCCCCGGCTCATGCGGAGCCGGTGAAATTTGGAACCGTAAAGCAGCTTCCCGAAAATCAGCGGAATCTGACGCTTCACGATCCCCGGACCGTTGTCCTGAATACTGACACGAAAATGATTCTTGTCAGTCGCCTCGATTTTTACCCAGATTTCCGGCAAAATTCCGCCTTCCTCACACGCGTCCAGTGAGTTATCCACCGCTTCCTTGACCGTGGTGAGAAGAGCTTTCCGGGGATTGTCAAAGCCGAGGAGATGACGGTTTTTGGCGAAAAACTCACTGACGGAAATCTCTTTTTGCGCCGCCGACATGGATTCCGCCGAGGCACGCCGCTTTGGTGCAATGTTGACTGTTTCTTCCTGACTCAATTCACTAACCATAATTCTTAAATGACGCAAACGAACAAATTCACCCGCATTATTCCGTCTTGCCGCCGACTGAAAACCGTTCCACTTGATATCGCAAAATTTTATTGGATGATGCCGGTTATGTCAAGTTGCCGAAGAAAACATTGAGGCCGACCTAGTGTACCGCCAAAAATGGAATTGCGGATACGGTTCCAAGTCGTGACCTCCTGCTCCCTCGTCGGTAGGCGATCGGACAAACCATGACCATTAATGATTATTACAAAACGGTAACGGATGCGGCCTTTGATTGTTCCGGGTGCTCCCCCGGACGCCGTAAGGAAACTTTCCGCTTAACGATGTGGGTGGGATTGGGGTCCAATCATAGCGAGTCTTCCGGTCACAACCAGCCGTGATATTTCACCACCATAAATGATGTTTCGCGCCCAAATGTTCTGGTTGAACTGTGAAATATCAAGGACGGACTTTTTTTAACATGCCGGAAATGGCTGTTTCTTACTTTCTTTTTTGCGCCGGAAAAATTTCTTTTGGTTTGGTTTCACACCGAAAATGGCGGCGTTTTGTCTCTGTAAGACACTTCGGAATGTTTGCCTCATCCTCCCGAAATTCTGTTTTGGCACGGCAGTTGCGATAGAATCAAAATGTTCAACGAGGTTTCCGGGAAGGAATCCCGTGAAATTTCATTGGACAAGACACGGCAATAAAAACAAAAGAAGTCCTGTCTTTTCCGGTATGTCAGAGTCCTGCGGCCTACCTTTCAACTCAATTCAAGAATGAATAAAGGAGACTTTTCCCATGAGAAAACTTGTAACAATGTCCCAAAAACTTTTCCTGGAAAGAAACGTCAGAAGGAACTTCCAACAAAAATCATCGGCAAACTTCCGTCATGTTAAAATGGGGGGGGGGGGGGGCTATTTACGGATTTTTCGTAAGGCTTTCACTCTTGTCGAGCTGCTGGTGGTCATTGCCATCATCGGCATTCTGATTGCTCTTTTGCTTCCCGCGGTCCAGGCCGCCCGCGAAGCCGCACGCCGGATGCAATGCACGAACAATCTCAAACAGTTCGGTATTGCCGTTCACAACTTTCACGATACCAGAAACGGTCTTCCGCCATCAGCGATTTACCAGTTAAAACCGTCGTTCTGGGTCATGATCTACCCTTACATTGAACAGCAAGCCCTCTATGACCTGATGAGTTCGTATGTTCCCGATCCGAATCCTGATCCTGCAAACATCGTCAAACCGCCGCTTGTTTTCGACGGTGCAAACAATACGAATGCAAGCAAATGGTTTTACCGCTTGCCTGAGGATCTGAAAAAAGGATTTGCCTCCGCTTCCTACAACAGATGTCCGACACGTCGCAGCAGCCCGTCATACAATGATCAGAACAACAACAATTCGGGTCCCCGCGGCGATTTCGTTCTTGTATCGATTTATGACAGGACATTAAGCGATCCGTCGGCAACCATCGGGGCTATCACCGGAGACTGGTTTGTCCCGCCATCATTTCCCGGATGGACAGGAAGCAATCCTCCAACAGGCGGACATCTCCAGAATTATCCCAGTCCTTTTCTTCCGCCTGTTGTAAAATGGGCAGGTAACGCACCAAGTACAGTGGGTACCGCCAATGGGGATGGACAATATATCACCAGTTGGGAGTCCAGAAAAAACATTGCTTACTGGGAGGATGGTACGAGCAATCAACTCATTATCGGCGAAAAATTTGTGCCGCAGGCTATGTTTGAAGCAAACGGTCAATGGGACGGCGGAAACTTTTTAGGAAACGCAACGCATCAAAATCTGAATGTTGTCAGGGCGATTTCGTCCGGGGCGCAAAGCATCAAACGTTCGCCGAATGATATTCCCGAAGGTGAATATTATATGAATAATGCAGAAAGTGGAAACGCCAATACTGTTCATGCTGTTTTCGGCGGCACGCATCCGGAGGTTGCGAATTTCCTGCTTGGCGACGGTTCCGTTCATGCGATTTCACCGACAATAAACCGGACAACACTTTGGCGGCTTGGTCATGTTAAAGACGGAAACCCGGCATCTTTACCATAAAACTGCTGATTTACCAAAAACGACAAAACGACTGATTTACAAAAAAGAAAGAAAAATAAGATGAAAAAAACCATTGTATTGATGGCACTGTTGTCTGTTTTTTCCGGCGGAGTTTTCGCCGCGGAAACGGAAAAGAAACCGAACGTGTTGTTTATTATTACGGAAGACACGCACTGGAACGTGTTCGGAAGTTACGGCAATCCGATATGTCAAACGCCGAACATCGATAAACTTGCCCGAAGCGGGATACGGTTTGAACACGCTTATTGCAACGGTTCGGCTTGTAACGCAACCCGCACATCGTTTATTCACGGTCTGCGTCCCAGAACGACGCAGATTTGGAACAACGATCAGAGAATCGTGGACAGACTGCCCGCGGAATTTGCGAAGACGAATTTGCCGCAACTTTTCAAAGACGGCGGTTATACGACCATTGACATCGGCAAGTTCTATCATACGGTGAGTTACGCACCGGAACAGGTGGCCGTGTTCGACCGAATTGAAAGTTACGCAAAACCCGCAGGTTGGCAGGGACCGCCGCCGATCTTGGAATTTCCTCCTGCGAGACCCGATCCCTCGAAACTTGCCAGGCCGAGAGCGCTTAAAGATAAAGACAACACCGGTTTGCCGCCGGACGAACTGACCTATGCACGACAGAGAAGCGACAGTTACGGCGATTCCGGTCTTGATTTTAAGGACGAATCCGATACTCATAAAGGGGAGATTGCGGTTGCGCTGCTTGAGGAATTTGCCGCAGAGAAAGAACCTGATAAAAAGCCGTTCTTTCTGGTACTCAGTTTTGGAAAACCGCATACACCGTATCTTTCACCGACAAAATATGCAACACGGTACAATCCCGAAACGATTCCCGACCCGCCTGCACCGGTCTCCTCGTTCAAGGACTTTCCGTATCTGGTGCGTTCCACGGGAAAGAACCCCGATATTTTCCGGGAATATCCTGCAAGCCCGAAAGAGGCGAAAGAGGCCATCGCCGCGTATTACGGTTGCGTCACGTTTATTGATGACGCTCTTGCTCCCGTGCTGGAGACATTGGAAAAAACGGGACTGGACAAGGATACGATCGTCATCCTGATCGGCGATCACGGGGTTCATCTCGGAGACCATAATATGTGGGCGAAGTATTCCCTGTTGGAAGGAACGCATCGGGCACCGTTCATTCTTCGTGTTCCCGGAGCAAAAGAAAATGGTAAAGTCAGTCGGGAGATCGTGGAATTTGTCGATATCCTTCCGACACTCGCCGACCTTTGCGGATTGCGTAAACCGGAAAAACTGGAAGGAGTGAGTTTGAAACCGCTGTTGGAAAACGTTGCGACGCCGTGGAAAAAAGCCGCTTTTCTCGAAGATCAGGATTTGAACGCGGCCGTCCGCACGAAAAAATACTCGTATCTGGAATTTTACGGTCCGAGCAAGCACGTGCTGACGCAATTCAACACAGAGTATAAAGAGGCTCTGTTTGATCTGGAAAAAGACCCGGATGAAACAGTGAATCTTGCCAACGATCCTGCTTATGCCGACGTGAAAAAGGAACTGGCGGATTTGCTTCACAAAGGCTGGAAGGAAGCATTGCCGCCAAAACAGGGAAATGCGGAATAATGCAGCGTGATCTATTCCCCTTCGAAAAACATACTGACACAAACAATAGTGACCGCTTGACGTAACAGGTTTTAAGGGACGGCGGTGACTCAACAAAAGCAGAAAGAAAAATAAAATATGAGAAAAACCATTTTACTCCTTGCATTGTGGTTTGTTTTTTCCGGCGGAGTTTTCGCCGCGGAAACGGAAAAGAAACCGAACGTGTTGTTTATCATTCTGGAAGACACGCACTGGAACGTGTTCGGCAGTTACGGCAATCCGATATGTCAAACGCCGAATATCGACAAACTTGCCCAAAGCGGTGTGTTGTTTGAGCGGGCGTATTGTCAGGGTTCCGCCTGCAATGCGACGCGGGCTTCGTTTATCAACGGACTGCGTCCGGCAACAACGCGGGTCTGGCATAACGGTCAACGTATCCGCGACGTGCTGCCGGAAGGGATTCGCGGCATGCCGGAACTGTTCAAAGAAGCGGGTTACACCACCATCGACATCGGCAAGTTCTATCACACAACGGATTTTGCGCCGAAACAGACTGCCGTATTTGATGTGATTGAGCATCAGAGCCGCCCAGAGGGTTGGCAGGGACCGCCGCCTCTTTTGACGTTTCCGCCTGCACAGCCGGATTGGAATAAAAAGGCGAAATCCCGAAAGAAGGGGGAACCGCAAAACGCTCAGGCAAGGAGTCATTGGTATTCCGACAGCTATGGTGATTCCGGTCTCGAACCGGAACAGGAAGGCGATCGGCGCGCCGCCCGGGTTGCCGTTGCCCATTTGGAAAAATTCGCGGTGGAAAAAACCCCCGATAAAAAGCCGTTTTTCCTTGCCTTGTCCCAAGGCAAACCGCATACACCGTACATTTCGCCGACAAAGTTTGCAACGTTATATGACCCTGAAACAATTCCCGCTCCGCCGGCTCCGTTCGAGACACTGAAAGATTTTCCTTATGTCGTCCGGGCCACTGTCGGCGGTCCCGATATTTTCACACAGTCGCCGTCCACACCGCAGGAAGCCAGGGAAGCCATCGCCGCTTATTACGGCTGTGTCACTTTTGTCGATGAAAATCTCGGTCTTGTTTTTGACGCTCTTGAAAAGACAGGGCTTGACAAAGAGACCATCGTCGTATTGATCGGCGATCACGGCGTTCATCTCGGCGACCACAACATTTGGTCGAAATACACGTTGCTTGAAGGGACGCATCATGCTCCGTTGATTGTCCGTGTCCCCGGTGCCAAAGAGAACGGGAAGCGGACAAAGGAACTCGTCGAGTTTGTCGATTTATTGCCGACATTCGTTGATTATTGCGGTTTGAAAGATCCCGGTCATCTTGAAGGAATCAGTTTTCGTCCGCTGCTTGAAAAAGATGTCGCAATCCCGTGGAAGAAGGCCGCTTTCCTGACGGATCATGATTTCGGGCACGCCGTCCGCACCCCAAAGTACCGTTATGCGGAATTCGGCGAAAACGCCCGATGGGTTGCCGACGGTTTGAAAGCGGCCTTGTATGATGTTGAAAAAGACCCTGAAGAAGTTGTGAACTTAATTAACGATCCTGCTTACGATACCGTGAAAAAAGAGCTGGCGGACTTACTTCACAAAGGGTGGAAGGACGCATTACCGCCGGGTTATGGAGAGTGAGGCAAAAAATGAAAAGAACCGTTTTATTCCTTCTGTTTTCCTTCTGCTTGTTTTCGGGGTGTTCCCCAAATATCAGGATTACAGGACAGGTCCGGTTTGATGACGGTGAGCCGGTGAATTTTGGCGAAGTTTGCTTTGAAACAGCCCAAAAGACTTTTTTAGGCCGGCTTGACCAAAACGGAAATTATGCTGTCGGTAATACTAAAGACGGAACAGGGATTCCTCCGGGGGAATATACCGTCTATCTCTCCGGAACATCGTTGGTCTCTGCAAAGCCCGGCAAGGGAGATTCGGAACTCATTGCTACGGTGGAAACGGTTCGGGTTCATCCGAAATACACACAACCCGGTCCCGGTGCGTTTAAGTTCACGGTCGAAGAAGGTGGCAAAAAGACACTGGATTTGACCGTAGAAAGACCGCCGCAGAAAGGCAATTCCCGTAGATAAAAACTGGAGAGCGCTGAGACAAATAGCAGGCAGCGTAGCACGGCCGCGAGCCGCGGCAGGCGGTTTGCTCCCGGCCTCTTTGAGACGGTCGAGCAACGTGACGTTGCATCCAGCTGCATCATCGTCACTACGTTCCATTCGGCCTCCGATAGATAATCTTTTCCAACGACTTGCTTCACGCTCACTACGTTCGGTTCGCTTCCGATGGAGAATCTTTCTAATCGCTTGCGTTGGAGGCGTTGTTTCACCAATGGATTCCAGCGACTAACAGGAGCGGGTTATTATTTCGGGATGTTATACCCC
>JAISQK010000258.1 GCA_031274255.1 Planctomycetaceae bacterium
ATTGAACTGTAGTGTTACGTTTTACTGTCTCAAGTCAACTTTGTGAGAAGAGGTTTTTTATGAAAAAACTGTTAGAAAATGTTAAAATAGGGGGGGGGGGGCTGTCTGTGCTGTTCTAAAGCGGCTTTCACCTTGGTGGAACTTCTGGTTGTTATTGCAATCATTGGTATTTTGATTGCACTCTTGTTACCCGCGGTTCAGGCCGCCCGCGAAGCGGCACGGCGGATGCAGTGTTCCAATAGCCTTAAGAACCTCGGTCTTGGCATCCACAATTATCACGACACATACGGAGCGATTGTTCCTTACGGCACATCAGGAAAAAAGGAACTTGGAAACGGAGACTCCCAGAGTAATGGAGCTCCCACTTGGTATTTTCGAATACTTTCCTTTATTGAACAAGAGCCGCTTTGGAGCAAGTTTGTGACAGCTTGGGGAACGGAAAAATGGTACAAAGCTTCATGGTACAACACGGACGTGATTGCCGTGCGAAAAACGCCTGTCGCAATTTTTCGATGCCCCAGTTTTCCGGGAGGTTTGACAGCCAATGAAGGGGATGCGACATGGGAGCGTCAGTATGGCTGTTATGTCGTTAATCTTGGACCGAGCGGCTACAACCAAGACGACTACGGTCCCTATTTCCCGGCGGAACAAACGTGGTGGACTCCTTACGGTCAACCGTTTGCATTTGAGGAATTCGGTATCACATTCGCTTCAGTTACCGACGGTTTGAGTAACACAATGTTTATGACGGAAGTGACTCCACCCGTCTCCAATCTTGGTGTATCCGCCTATGGAGATATCCAATTGATGCGAGGCGGCATCACGACCCGATTGATGCCGAACAACACGTCGGAGCCTGATTACCTGGAGAACTGGTGGGATGCCGGTACAGTGGGACGCGGCGGGAAAGCGACATGTACTACGGCGAACTGGTACCATGCGATTTTAGCGGCTCGAAGTTTTCATTCCGGCGGAGTGAATGTCTGCCTGGGTGACGGTTCCATCCGTTTTGTTTCCGATTCGATTTCCCAGCAGGTTTGGGGATGTATGGGTAACGGCGGTGACGGTCTTCCCGTGTCTTTGCCGTAACAAATTCAGAGGAAAGGAAGTAACAATGTACCGATTGCAAGTCCCCTTTATTTTATTGGTTGTTCCCGTCGCTTTTATCACCGGTTGCAGCGATGGCAAAGTCGAAGTGACCGGTTTGATCCGCTATGAAGAGCGGATTCCGGAAGAAGGTACGATCGCTTTTATTGGCGATAATGGAGCGGGAACGACCTACGGCGGACCATACGTCAAAGGAAAATACAAAGTTCGTATTCCTGAAGGAACTTTCCGTGTCCGGATAACGGGAAGAAGGATGGTTCCGCTCGACACGCCAATTCCCGGTTCGTTGGGAGGTTCGCCGATCACGAAACGGGAAGAAAAGATTATTCCGGATGTTTACGGCCTTCATTCGATCCTGCAAGTCGAAATCGACAAGTCGACACGAAAACATGATTTCGACCTGAAAGCCCCGAAGAAGTGATGTTTTAAACTTTGTAACATTATTGTTTTTTGACCTTCCACCAGACAGGTAACTTTCATGAAAGCGAACATTTTTTTACCAGGTGTTTTTTTTCTTTTCTGCGCGGTCTCTTCGACATTGCCGGGGCGGGAAATCTGCATTCGCGAGAACAGTTTCCAGAGCGATTGCCCGATCCTCCGCGCCGAACGTCCGTTCAAACTCGGCGTGGTGATCGAAAACGACGGTCCCGGCGACTTTGACTTTGAATGCCGCCTTACCGTTCCGGAGAGTTGTGAAATCTCCCGTAAAAAAAGGATACCGTCAAAAGAAGGTGTTATGGAAACCTGGGACGCCGTCTGCCGCGAACCGGGCCGGGTCGAGTTGACATTGGAACTGTTGATTGATGGAAAAGTCGTTCAAAAATCGAGTCTTTCTCAAACGGTTTTGTGTCCTCATCAAATGGAAAAATTAAACGAGATTCCGGAACCGCGACCGGTTAAGACGGACATCCTGATCGGAGCTCATAATTGCCCGCTTTGGGAAAGGGATCGCGCCGACCTTTGGAACCAGGTTGTGAAAAAACATCAGGAACGTACTCCGGCCCTTGGTATTTATGCACAGGATCATCCGGAAATCGCCGATTGGGAGACGAAATGGGCCGTAGAACACGGTATTTCCTATTTTATTTATTGCTGGTATCGGACCAGTCAGGGCGGACCGGTGACGACCATGTTCGAACAGAGTCTCTTCGACGATGCTCTTTTCAAGTCGCGATTTGAAAAGAAGATGAAATTCGCGATCATGTGGGAAAATCAGCGGCGGGGTTTTGCCGGAATCAATGACGAGAAGGATCTCCTTGAAAACCTCATGCCCTACTGGACCGAAAAGTTCTTCAAACGTGAAAATTACCTGAAAATCGACAATAAACCGGTTCTTTTCCTCTATCAGCCGCATGACGTGGCACGGGACCTTGGCGGAACCGATAAGGCTCGCGCCGCTTTTGATGCGATGCGTGAAGCCTGTAAAAAAGCCGGTTTCGACGGACTTTATCTCCTCGGCGAATACCGCGGAACCGACCCTGATTTTCTGAAGGGATACAAAAATCTGGGACTTGACTATGTTTTCGCTTATTGCTGGCCTGTTCACAATTCGCCTGACCCCCAAAGGGCGATTGATACGCAATTGCACTCCATTCAGGAAGTGCAAAAACATCGTGACATCATGCCGCAAATCGTAACGTTGAGCCAGGGCTGGAGCGGTTGGAAAGATGAAGGTTCTATCTGGAAACTGCCCCCGGACGATTACGAAGTTCTTCTCCGCAAAGGCAGGGAATTCATTGAAAAGAACATTCCGAAAGACGAGCTTGGCAGTCAAATGCTCATTCTCGACAATTGGAACGAATGGAGCGAGGGACATTACATCGCCCCTCACCGCGAGTACGGTTTCGGCTACCTTGATGCCGTTCGCCGTGTTTTTTCCGATGCGCCGGAAGACCATACGGATTTGATCCCGGAAGACATCGGGTTTGGGCCTTATGATTTGCCGGTCACCATGTTCGAAAACCGGTCGTCCTGGACTTTTCGCGGGTCTGACTACGAAAATTGGAAACGGCATTTCAGCCCTTCCCAGGATTGGCGGGCCATGATGAATGTCAAAGATCTCGAAAATGTCGGAAAGTGCCTGACCTTCGAATCGACGACTTTTGATCCGGCCATCTGGATTGCCCAGGACCGTGTCCGTGCCTCTCGTTTCGAAAGAATGTTCGTTCGCATGAAAACATCGGTGATTAAGGATGATACGCTCCAATTTTTCTGGAAGACGGAAAATGAACCGCAGTATTCCGAGAAAAATTCCGTTGAAGTGACGGTTCGTCCATCATCGGATTTTGTAGAATACGTTATTCCGCTGAAAAACATTCCCGGTTGGCAAGGCCGCATTACCGAATTGCGTCTTGATCCTGTCATGACTTCCGGGATCAAGATCGAAATCGAGAGTATCCGTTTGGAATAAAAACCGCGTTCCGGTCCAAATCAAATTTCATGGGGCAAGTACCGCATGATAAACGGCACTTTTATTTAGAGGAAAACGTCCGCTGTGTCGGAAAACTCCGCCTGCCTTCCAAATGGCCAGGAACAATGTTCCTTGTTGATATTATTGCCGTTTGAGCAGATTACGCACGCCTCCTTGACGCCGTGGTTTTTGCGGTTGTCCCGGTAAAGAGGATTCCTCGGTGACCAACACCGGATAGGATCCTGCGGAATAAGTTGCCGGCACAGGACGATAGGCCGGAGCAGGATAAGACGATTGTACAGAACGCGGCATTGACACAGGACGAGTTGCCGGAATCCCGTTGGCACCATTAGCCAAGGTTGCTGTGAATGGGTGCTGACCGAGGAATTCGACGCAACCGGTGTCAATATCGTAAATCGCTCCGACGACCGTCAGTTCTCCTTTTTTCACGGATTCCTGCAATATTTTGCTGTTTTTCAAGATATTTTCAATTTGTACAAAGACATTTTCACGGCAGCACTGAGGAATGATCTCTGTTCCCCGTTTTCCGGTTTTGGATTCGGTCACTGCCACAGCCGGTTGAAGTGCCCGCATCAGATTTTCGATGTTTCCCTCGTGCCCGCCGCCGGTACAAGCTGCCGTGACCGCACCGCATTTTGTATGTCCGAGAACGACGAGCAGCCGGGTTCCGGTATGGACGACGCCGTATTCAATGGAGCCGATCTCGTCCGAACCGCTCACATTGCCGGCAACACGAATCGAAAAAATATCGCCGACCCCTTGATCAAAAATCTCTTCCAACGGCACACGGGAATCGCTGCACGCCATCATCGTTACAAACGGATGTTGTCCATTGACCGCCGTGTCGCGGACACGGTCGATTTTTGTATGGGGATGCTCCGCTTTTTCTCCGACAAACCGAGCGTTCCCCTCTTTTAACATCTCCAGGGCTTTTTCGGGAGGAACACCCGGGACGGAATGGGGATCACTTGCACAAACAGGGTAAAATGTCATCAATAAAACAAACGCAGTAGAAATTCTCTTTTTCATGTCATTCTTTCACAAATACGGATTGGAATCGGCCTTCCAGAGAATTTTTCCTGATATTCTGAAGCAAACCGGGAAAAATTCCTTACACTACAGTAATATACAGGCTATAACCGGTTCGTCAAAAAAATAGGTCTCAAATGGATTGAGTTTTACGTTGTCTTTCGAGGCAGGCGGCTTCTCCTTCCGCCGCGTCGTGATTGGACAGGTCACGAGCTTCGGCAAATCCGGCGGAAGGTTCGTTCTTCCCTATCCAGTGAGAGGTTCAAAACAAAAAGAACTGTTGTTCCCATGGTTTCATGGTCTTTTTTCTCAGCCGACAGCCGAACGAGAGGAAACACCAGGGACACTCTGCTGTACGTAGAGGAATTCATCCGCTATAATGGATCATAGTCGTTTTATTTGACAGAAAGGGGATTTTTATGCGGCAGGTTGTAACAGGTTTGATTGTTTTGTGTTGGCTGAACTGTTCACCGGTACTTCATGCGGAAGAAGTGTCTCGTCTTAAAACCGTCATGACCGGCATCGTCAAAGAGCCGTTTGACGGCACGGCGGCGGAATACAAGGCGTTTTTTCAAAAGCAAGGGAACGCTCTCGTAAGTGCGGCGGACAAACTGCTGACGGTGCCGGATTTGACCGGGCTGTACAGGGTTTTCATGGAAAAAGCTTATACTGCCGAATCGCTTCCGCTGCACACCATCACCGACCCGAAAGAGCGTGCGGCGGCGTTTCTCAGGCATCTGGAACGTTTCATGCCCTACATCGTAAAATACTGTGCGGAAGAAGATGACCGGCAACTGATTATTCAACTCGCTCAAATTGCGGACAGATTTGATCCTGACGGTTCCTTCGGGCTGATTGAGGCAATGGTCCGAAAGCTGGGAGAGACCGTGGAAAAGCAGAGCCATTCCAAAACAATCCGGTTCCAAAGCCGTTTACGGGAACGGTACAAGCGGTTGCAATTGCCCGGAAACGAGATGGAGTACAAAGCGGTTACGGCGGACGGAAACAGGATCGACCTGAAAGATTATCGGGGAAAGGTCGTCTTCCTCAGTTGGGACTATCTCCGCAATGACAAAGCGATCACTCTTTACAAAAAGCTGTATGACGCTCTGCATGATTACGGTCTGGAAATGATTGTGCAGGATGTTGGCCTGACTTCCCGCGAGGGCTTGCGGAAACAGGCGGAAGACAAGAAGATTCCTTGGATTGTCGCGTGCCGCGGCCGTGCTGAAAGCAATCTTCCTGACTACTATGAAGAAATGGGAATGTCGAAAACCGTCTTTCTCATCGGCCGTGACGGCAAGGTGATTCAGTCGTGGTCGAATGGATTCACTTCGGCGGTTTGCGAATCGCTGAAAAAACTCTTCCCGGAACAGGCGGACATTCTTGCGGAACTCGCCGCCGGGCTTGAACAAAAAGCAAGAGAAGAGCAAGAACAACTGAGAGAACGGCTGAAGGAAGAAAGAAATCCCGACCTTCTGACGGAAGAACTTCGAAGGATGCTTGGGGTTCTGCAAGGGTTCCGTCAATGGATAAGCAGCGACAGAAAAATGGATTGGAAAGTGCTGCCGCCGGAAACGGTTCCTCAATCCATTCTCCGGTTGACGGACATCCTGTCAACGATTCCCGGTCAGGAAAATGCCAGTGCTGCGGGGAAAGCGAGAGCAATGCGGGAACTGGCAGACCTCCGACTCAAGGAACATCCCGAACTCAAACCGGACGTTGTTTACGCGGAGCTGGAATCGTTTCTGGAGGAGTCGATTAAAACGAATGCGAAAATCACTCCCTCCGCCTATCTGTATGAAAAGTTCGGGATATTACACGCAATGTCGCGTGCTTTGGACGAATCCCCCGACAAACTTGCCGATGCCAAAGAAATTCAGACACGTTTTACGGCGTTGGCGGAAAAGTTCGTCCCGGATGCGGACAATTATATCCGTATGACTTTCACGCAGTTTCTCCTCTTCTTTGCAAACACACTTGAAGAGATCGGCGAACCAGGAGCAAAGGAGCGGGCATCGGCGTTTTTTCTGGAGACCGCCGCGATTTTGGAACAGTCGAAGGATTACGAACTTCAGGCACACGGCAAAACCTTGCGGAACCGGGCGAGGCGGCTCGGCATGATCGGCAAAGAGCTGGAGCTGGAATGCGTTTTGCTGAACGGTGAAACAGTCAACATCAAAGACTTTCGCGGAAAGATCGTGCTGGTCAATTTTTGGGCGACCTGGTGCGGGCCGTGTCTTCGCGAATTTCCGAACATGAAAACGCAGTACGAAAAATACAGGGACAAAGGTTACGAAATGATCGC
>JAISQK010000278.1 GCA_031274255.1 Planctomycetaceae bacterium
ATCGTTATGATACGTTTTCAAAATTGACAGAGGCGTGTAAAAGTTTCTTTCGTTGTCGAAAGAAATGGACGGAAAAACTACGCTCCCGACTCACCGAAAATTTCCACAAAATTAAAATAACTATCTTCTAAGGAATTAGGGGATATCAGAATCAATCAAGGGCATTCGACGGAACGTGACAACAAGGTTTTGAGGTTTGGAGCGGCGGTTTGGGGTGTGTCAAGAATGGAATCTTGAAGTTCCGAGTTACGATTTCGGACTTTGAGGAAGGAATTTTGAGCTTCCGAGTGGTGATTTTCGGCTTCGGATAGAAGGATTTACGCCAATTATGACGGAATCGCGGCCTTTTTTCACCCAAACAGAGCGAAAAGACACTTGGCAAACGGGAATTGTAGGGCTGCAAAAGAGAATTGGGGGGCCGGGAAGCCCCGGCAGGCGGTGTGCTCCCGGCCTCTTCGAGGCGGTCGCTTTCAATAAATAACGTCTCCAACCGCTTGCGAGGTGCAATGGAACGGACATGTTCCCTCTCGGAAACCCGAAATCCACTTCCTGATGTTCAGGAAAAATGCCTCCGGCGGGCAGCGGTAGGCCGCTGCCCCCCTGATGGGACTACCGTCCCGAAACAATAACCCGCTCGCGTTGTTCGCTGGAATCAACAGGCGGAAAAATAATTCTGACCGCTTGCGATGTGCCATGGAACGGCATGTTCCCATGTTGCCTTTAATGCGGGAAGAGGTCGAAAAGCCGGCGGTGGAGCGGGGCGACGCTGGAATACAAATCACGGAAAATCGGGAAAAGGTTGGCGTAAAATCCGGTCAGCCGCTCATTCGGCAGATAGGTTCGCTGCCTGCCTTGATGGATTCGGGAAAAGGCGTCTTCCGCGTCACTGTAGAGTCCGGCTCCGATTCCCGCAAGCACCGCCGCTCCCAGCACCGTCGCTTCCTCGATTTCCGGAACGCGAACCGGCAGATGGGTCATGTCCGCCTTGTTCTGCATCCAGAATTCATTCCGCGTCGCTCCGCCGACCGCCACGATTTCCGCCGCTTTGTGTCCGAGTCCCTGTTCCATGGTCGTGAGGACGTTCCGCAGTTGAAAGCCGAGCCCTTCAATAATGCTCAGAATCATTTCGGCATGTGATGTCCGTGTGGAAAGCCCGATGAACGTCCCGCGGGACAGAGAATCGACCTGCGGACACGAAGAACCGCCGAGATGCGGAAGAAACATCACGCCGTCGGAACCGGGACGTGCCTTTTCCGCCTGTTTGACGAGAATTTCCCAGCCGGGCGGCGAGGAATTCCCTTCCTCCGTCCCCGTGATTTCCCCCGTGAGTGAAGCCGCGATTTCACGGCGGTACCACTCAATCATTTCCCCCGCCGGATTACCTCCCCAAATCATGTACGCCTTCGGCACAACATGCGACTGAACCGTAATCCCGGAACGTCCCAGCGGCACATCAAGCGGCGGTTCCTGCGAAACCATATCAACGGCCTCCCAGGTTCCGGTAATGTTCAGCACGGTTCCCGGGCGAAACGCGCCGACAGGAAGGGAACTGCAAATGTGGTCGTGTCCGCCGAGAAAAACCGGTGTTCCTTGCGGCAGAGCGGTCTGCCGGGCGGCGGATTCCGTCAGCTCTCCGAGAAATGCGGAACTCGGCAGGGCCTCCGGAAGGATGTCCCGCGGGATTCCGGCAAGACGGCACATTTCTTCCGACCACCTCTGATGTTTCTGGTCGAAAAGCATGGTGCATGACGCCATACTGTAATCGGTGGCAAACCGTCCGGTCAGACAGTGATTCATGTAATCCTCGATCAAGAGCCAACGGAAGGTTCTGCGGAAAAGGTCCGGTTCGTTCTCCTTGACCCAAAGCATTCGGAGTGCGGAATTGATCGCCCAGACCGGATTGCCGCCGATCCGATACGTCTTTTCCGCGGTGATGTCTTGGAGCCACCGGTCGTATTGCGGTTGTGTCCGCGGATCGTGCCAGGAAATGAGCGGATAAAGCGGCTTCCCTTCTTCACTCATCGGAAGACCGTCCATTCCCATGCCGGTGACGGCGATTCCCCGAATGCTGCCGCGGGAACCGTCCAGCAGACGCATTGCGTCCCGGCACGCGGCGGCGGTTTCCGTCCATATTTCCGCCGGGTCCCAAACCGTCCATTCCGGATGGTCCGGGGACGGGTGAAAACGCCGCATCGGACGTGAACTTCGTGCCGCCGCTTTTCCCTGCACGTCATACAGGATTGCCTTGATGGAGGTCGAGCCGAGATCAATGCCGAGTAAATAATGTTTTGTCATCTGAAAATTTTGAACCTCCCTCGTGTCCGTCACGTCCCGCGTCCTTTACATACCGAAAATGTCCCCGCCGGCGACGCGCGGGCGAAACTTGCCCTTACGAAGAGAAACGGCGGAGTCCTCTCAAGCCTTTGCGTTCCCTGTTTTGTGTTTTGAGTACGCGGAAAACGAAAAAACACTCCGTATTTTCCGGTCACTCCGGTGATTTTTCCTGTCCGATGAGCCATTTTTTACCGAGAGCAAAGACTTCCGCGAGTTTCGCGTGACCTTTGCCGCCGGCCTGGGCCATGTCGGGACGTCCGCCGCCTTTCCCGCCGACCGCCGTTGCGATTTGATTCACAAGATCCACCGCGTCGAATTTCCGTTCGGCAAGATCACGGCTCAAACCGGCAAGGAGTGCCACTTTATCGTCATCCTGCTGTGCGGCAAGGACAATCACGGCAGAGGAAACTTTACGGCGTATCTGATCCATCCAGTCGCGAAGTTCGTTCGGTTTGGCGTCTTTGACCGGCCGGGCAATGTACTTGACGCCGCCGATGGTTTCCGCGGCCGCAATCGCTTCCTCCACGGAAAATTTGTCTTCTTTCGATTGCGTTTCAAGTTGTTTGCGGAGTTTTTTAACGGTGTCGGCGAGCGAGTCCACCCGTGTCACGATGTCGCCGGCCGGAACACGAAGCGATGCGGCAAGCTGCTGCACGATTTCCCCTTCTTTTCGCACATGTTCCAGCGCCGCCAGACCGGTCACCGCGGTGATGCGCCGCGTCCCCGCGGAAACACTTTCTTCCCCGATGATGCGGAACAGGCCGGCCTGGGATGTGTTTTTGAGATGGGTACCGCCGCAAAGTTCCTTGCTTTCTCCCATGACAACAACACGCACGACATCCGGATATTTTTCACCGAACAGCATCATGGCTCCGGTTTTTCGGGCGTCTTCCACCGGCATTTCCTCACAGGTGACATCCGACGCGGCAAGAATCCTTTCATTTACTTCCGTTTCGATTTTCACCAGAATCTCTTTGGGAACGGCCTCGTGGTGGGTGAAGTCAAACCGCAGCAGATCGTTATCAACCTTCGAGCCTTGCTGTTCGGCGTGCTGACCGAGATTTTTCCGCAACGCAAGATGCAGCAGATGCGTCGCGGTGTGCGCCCGGGCAATCCCGTTGCGGTGCGAATCGTCCACAATAGCCCCGATGGGGTCGCCAACCTCAATTTTTCCCTTTTCAAGCGTCCCGATATGCAACACAAGAGCACCGTCAATCCGGGTGTCGGTCACGTTGAAACGAGTGGTACGCAGTGTTGCCTCACCACTGATAAAGGCGCCATTCATTTCCCGCGATGTGATTTCGCAATCGTAAAAGATCTGCTTCAATTTTCCGGTATCACCGACCTGCCCTCCTTTTTCGCCGTAAAACGGTGTCCTGTCCAGCACGACCGTTATCGTTTTTCCTTCGCCGTCCGCTTCCACGCTTTTGACGGATTCACCGCCGTCCACAATGGCAATCACTTTCGCACCGATTTCCTCAAGTGCATGATAACCGGTGAACTCCGTAACATTTGTTTTCTTCACCGCTTCAAGCGGGTCCTGCTTGAAGAGGAGATTTTTCTCCGCCGAACCGGATATTTCGCCGTGATGTTCCATTTCCTTGTGAAAGCCGTCCCAGTCGAAGCCGATGTTTTGCTCCGCCGCCATCGTTTCAAAGAGTTCCGGCGGAAATCCGAATGTCTGATACATTTCGAACGCATCTTTGCCGGACACCCTGGCCTCCTTGCCGCGCGGCACGGTCTTGAAAAGCCGTGTGATTTTGGAAAGTCCGCCGTCAATGGTACCGAGAAAATGTTCCTCCTCCGCACAGATCACTTTCGCGACACGTTCCGTCGTCTCTGAAATTTCCGGATACGGCACTTTCATCAGCTCCGCCACTTTCGGCACGAGCTGATGTAAAAACGGCTGATGAATGCCGAGCTGCCAGCCGTCGAGCACCGCCCGACGCAACAGCCGCCGAATGACGTAACGCTCCTCCTTACTGCCGGGATACACGTTTTCATGCACCGCAAACGTACAGGCGCGGACGTGATCGGCAATACGCCGGAAACGCCGTCCGGACTCGTCCTCCGGTTTGTACTTCCGCCTGCACACCGCCGCGGCTTCTTCGACAAGCGGCCGCAGAATATCAATATGATAGTTCGTGTCAACATTTTGCAGCACCGCCGCACAACGTTCCAGCCCCATACCGGTGTCGATGTTTTTGCTCGGCAGCGGCGACAGATTGTCCGGCGGAGGACCGTGCCGCTCAAACTGCGTGAAGACAAGATTCCAAATCTCGACGGTTCCCAGCGGCGTGTCGTAATAAATTTCGCTGCACGGTCCGCAGACACCGTCCGGCCCCAGACTCGGCGCGCTTGCCGGCCAGAAGTTGTCGTCCTCACCGCAGTAACGGAGCCGGTCTTTCGGCACTCCGACCGTTTTCAGCCAGATCTCCGCCGCCTCGTGATCGTCAAGATACACGGTGACGGAGAGCTTTTCCTTCGGGATATTGAGCCATTTCGGGTCCGTGAGAAATTCCCATGCCCAGGTGACCGCCTCCTTTTTGAAGTAGTCGCCGAAGCTGAAATTGCCGAGCATTTCGAAAAAGGTATGGTGATACGCGGTACGTCCGACATTGTCGATGTCGCCGGTACGCAGGCATTTTTGACATGTCGTGGCGCGGGTGAAATCAAGCTTGCAGCGTCCGAGAAAATGATCCTTGAACTGGTTCATTCCCGCCGGAGTGAACAGCACCGACGGATCCCACTTCGGCACCAGCACATCGCTCGGACGCCGGACACACCCTTTGGTTTCAAAAAAAGCCAGATATTTTTCGCGTAATTCGTTGGTTTTCATGACACTTTTGTTTTTCGCTCAAACAGATTATATTTATAATGGTGGAATCAACCTTTTGGAATTATAAACAAAAAACAAATTTCGACCAGACGGGGGAAAAACCGGTCCCGGAGTCACTCACAAAACCGTTCGGAGTTTTTAAGACAATCTCTTGGAATTCCAGGCTTCGATTCTAATAGGGGAATTGATCGTCTATCGGAGAGTTGGAAAGTTCCACCAAAAAAGCGGAAAGGCGTTGGACAATGACATCAATAATTTTCTCTCCCTTTTCCGGCGAGGCGTGATGCGGGTAACCGTGACCGGTGTTTGTCGTGAAAAGGTGCCAGGGACGTACCATGCCGATCCAACCGCGGTTGACCGCCTCAAAACGGGTCGGTTTTCCGACACCATCGTCAGCGGTGAGGTTTCCTTGAGCGTCGCGGGCAACGAGTTCCGGATAAACAGCGAGAATCAGTGACGTTTCCATCTCACCGGCGTGATCTTCCGGTTCCTGAAAAATGTCGTGATACACATCATTGACGATCTGAAACCAGTTGCAGAGGAAGAACTTTGCTTCGCTTTTATCGTGAATCTGACGAAGAAAACTCTTGAACTCGTTTCCGCCGTGACTGTTCAGCAGCACGATTTTACGAACACCATGTTTCACCAGCGAGACAGACAAATCGGTCATCACCTGAAAAAGCGTCGTCGGATTCAGATTCATCGCAAAGGGAAACTCCGCCTGATTCGTTTGCGTCGCATAAGGAATTGTCGGAAGGAGTATCACTTTGGCACCGTTATTCCACGCGGTCTCGCAAATCCGCTCTCCGAGAACGGTTGCTTCTATGGTGTCGGTGGAATAAGGGAGATGCAGATTATGCGGTTCTGTCGCTCCAAACGGCAAAACCGCCGTTTCGTAATGGTTTTCCCGCACAACACCATAGTTGGTCTTTGCCAGATTCCAGGGATTCCTGCAGTCATCTTTCATGGTCATCAGAGATAGCCTTAAAATTCCAACCTGTTTTGCTGATTGGGGTTGTGCCGAAATGGAATTTGGGTCAAAAGCCGGGTCCCGTACTTTGGATTTTTCCGGCAAAAGTCCGAACAGGAACTTTCCATGATCCAGGAGTATTATGACATGGATTTAACCGATTTTCAATGGAAACCTGTCAGGAAATATCGGCCCGATCCGAAAACATCGGGCGCAAACTCTTTCCAGCTCCGGCACAGACTTCTGTACGGCAACAAAAAACGGAAGAGTTATGCCTCAGACGCCGCCGTTTTTAATTTCCTCTTTCACCCGTTCGGGAATATCCAGCGTCATTTGGTTTGAGGATTCCGTCACTTCAATTTCCAGCGGCGTGGTTCTCGGTTCGTCATATTTCACGGGAATAATACGGAAGACTTTTTGTTCCGTGACCTTCAAACCGGGATTTTGAGCCCGTTCGATATCCGACGGCGGGGCGTCTCCTTCAATAAGGTCTTTATGGACGCAAACCTTGTATTTACCTGCGGGGACTCCTTTGTATTCGCCGTGAGTCCGTATGACCGCGTTACCTTTGGCATCGGTTTTTGTGCCGCTGACCCAACGGTTGGCAGAGTCCAGCGGCGACAACCGGACATCCGCATCCGCAAGCGGCTGTCCCTCAAGCCCTAAACTTGACCCATAAATTTTTCATTTTTCTTAAACACTATGATATAATGAACAAAAACTTGGGAGGGCGATATGTCTGGAGGGGAAAGTTTCAATATGGCGGAAGAATTCGCGG
>JAISQK010000280.1 GCA_031274255.1 Planctomycetaceae bacterium
GAAACTTCCCGTCAGAGCAGACAGATGGAGCAAGAAACCGCGGGAATCGACGGATCGTATTTTAACAGGAATCCATCATATTTCACAGAAAGGTTTGTTATTTGATAGGCAAGCCGTGATTATTGATGGATTATGTGGTTTTTTTGCGTAAAAACTGTTTGGCACTTTATTTGCATAGATATATTATCATGTTCGATATTTTGGACATCACGGCCAATTAGAACGTCATGTGATGGCGGTCAACAATACACAATAAATTGGTTTCGTTTCGACGAAATCAAACCTCTTTTTAGGAAAAGGAAACTTTAATGAACAAACCGGAAATGAAAAATCCGTCTCTTCTCTCGGAAAAAGCTAGAAATGTTAAAATGGGGGGGGGGGGCAACATACGGGCTTTTACGCTTGTTGAGCTTCTTGTCGTGATTGCAATCATTGGGATTTTGATTGCTCTTCTCTTACCTGCTGTTCAAGCGGCACGTGAAGCGGCGAGAAGAATGCAATGTACCAATAATCTCAAGCAGATCGGGATAGGACTTCACAACTATCACGATACGCATAAGGTTTTACCGCCGGGGGCTATTGTGTTGCCGCAGGTACTGAAGAATCTCACCAGTGGTAATGGAGCTCACGGTTGGGGAACATTAACGTTGATACTTCCTTACGTGGAACAGGCGGCTTTGTTTGAGCAAATCGGCGGAGGAAGGCTGACTCTTGAAGAAGCGTATGCTGACGAAAATATCCGCCCTTTGCTGAGGTCGAAAATCAATTCTTACGTCTGCCCGTCGGATGCGGAGTACAGTGACCCTAATGATCTTATCAGCCCCCTTCCCGATGGTCACGGATTTGGAAGAACAAATTATATCGCGATTCGCGGTTTCTTCTCTTACGGTGGAATCGGAACAACCGGAACGGCAGAGACGCCGATTAAGAATGTCAGTATTAACACCGGAATCTTTCCCGCCAATGTGCGTTATAATTTTGCCAGTATCACAGATGGCTTGAGTAATACGTTTGCTTTCGGCGAACGGACTTCCGCATACGGTTGTTCTGCCGGGTGGTGGGTTGGTGCCCATGGTGCCGGAGCGTTAGACAATATTACCGGAATTGTCCGCACCAAACTTAACGAATTTAATCAAAGACCGGGACTTTCCAGTTTACATGTTTCCGGTGCCAATTTTCTGTTTGGTGACGGAAGTGTTCATTTTATCAGTGAAACGATTGAAAGCCGTTATGATAACAAGCCTCCGTATTCCGGTCAAATCTCCGCGACAGGGGAATATCCCCGATTTTACAATGCGGCACGTCAGGGTGGGATTGGATTGTATCAGTTGCTTGGCACCAGAGACAGCGATGTGGTGAAGAGTCTGCCGTAATTATGTTGAACCCATAAAATTATTTACAGGAACGATCATTGATGAAAAATAAACTTGTTTTGTTCGGCTTGACGATTTTCATAGCAGTGTGGACAATCGGTTGTAATGATGCCAAAATGGGATATGTGACGGGAAAAGTCTTGATTGACGGTGAACCGGCTCCTAAAGGACTAACAGTGCGTTTCCATCCTCAATTGCCCGGCAGTTCGTTTTCCACAGGAGTCACGGACGAAAACGGGAATTACGAAATGCACTTTTCCTTGACGAAAAAAGGGGTGCAAACCGGTTCCTGCCGAATCACCATTGACAATCCGGAAGGGGATGGTGCTGTCAGAGTTGTAAATATTCCTGTTTCATATCGTGAGGGTACGGATTTGCTTTACGATGTCAAACCGGGAAGACAAAATTATAATATTGAGATTTCATTAAAAAACAAATAAACCGGAATTAAAGGAGAAAAGACATGCGTTGGATCACCGTGATTTGTACAGCCGTACTCATTTTTTGCGGAAGTTTTGGAATGTTCACCGTCGGGAAATCTGTATCGGCGGCCCAAGAGGAAAGAATCGCTGCAAAGCCCAATATCATTTACATCATGGCCGATGACCTCGGTTATGGCGATTTGAGTTCTTACGGGCAGACGCTCTTTGAAACACCACGGATTGATTCTCTGGCAAAAGAGGGACTCAAATTTACGCAGCACTACGCAGGATGTACAGTTTGTGCGCCGTCACGATGTGCCCTGATGACAGGCAAACATACGGGACACTCGTTTATTCGCGGCAACCGCCGTGCGCCGGATGGTTTCGGGGATTGGCCGATTGCGCCGGAAGTGGTGACGGTTGCGGAAATTCTCAAAAAACACGGGTACACAAACGGTCTGTTCGGTAAATGGGGACTCGGCAGTCATCAAAACGAGGGAAATCCGCTCAAACATGGTTTTGATGAGTTTTTCGGCTATTACAGCCAAAGTGACGCACATAATTATTATCCGCCGTATCTGCATCACAACGACCGGAAAATCGAACTCGACCGTGAAACATATTCGCATGATTTGATCGCCGCGGAAGCTTTGCGGTTCATCCGTGAAAACAAAGCCCGTCCGTTCTTTTGTTATCTGCCGTTCACCATTCCGCATGCGGCCATGCAGGTGCCGGAGGAATATGTTACCCCATGGCGCGAAAAATTTGCGGAATTTGAAGATGTCAGTGCCAAGTATTCCAGTGCAGACCCGGTCAAAAATCCGGTTGCGGCATTTCCAGGCATGTTAAACAAGTTGGATGAAACGGTTGGCAATGTTCTGGATTTGCTGAAAGAACTTGAGATTGAAGACAACACCATCGTCATTTTTACCAGTGACAACGGACCACACCATGAGGGAGGACACCGTAGCGATTTATTCAACAGCAACGGACCGCTCACCGGCTACAAACGCGATTTGACCGAAGGAGGAATCCGTGTTCCATTCCTGGTGCGTTGGCCTGCAAAAATCAAACAGGGAAAACAGGGAACTGTCACCGGTCACATGAGTGCGTTCTGGGATTTCTTTCCGACCGTTTGCGAACTTGTCGGCGAACCGGTGCCGGAAGGATTGGACGGAATAAGTTATCTGCCCACATTGTTGGGAAATGATTCGCAGCAGAAAAAACATGATTATTTGTACTGGGAGTTTTACGAACAGGGCGGTAAACGCGCGGCACGTATCGGTGACTGGAAGGGAATACAACTTGATGTTTCAAAAAATCCGGACGGACCAATTGCGGTTTATCATTTACAGTACGATATTGCCGAAACCAATGACCTCGCAAAACAACATCCGGAATGGGTTGAACGATTCCGCAAATGTTTTGAAGCCGCCCATTTACCGTCAGACATTTTTATTTTCTGACTGAATCTGTTTTGGCGTCTGATTTCTGGGAGCCGTTATATTTTATGGAAAACTCTCTTATTTGATAGGCAAACCGTGATTATTGATGGATAGCATGGCTTTTTCGTATAAAAACCGTTTGGCACTCTATTTGCTCTTGTCTGTGGCCATGCTCAATGGTTATGGAACGTGACGTATTTCCGGCAATTCTATTTATGGTGTTTGGGGTGTCTTGGGTTCCATTAACGGTGATGAAAACAACACAGGACTTTAAGTTTGACCTGCTACAGGACTAAATCACTGGAGATAATCGTAAAATGAAAAATGGAATCCGTAAATCAAAGGAAAAACGACACAGACATTCGATGTCGGTGCCGCTATTAAAAAGAAAATCTCCAATTAGAAAGTAAAAGTCATCCTCCTTTTTTAGGAAAAGTATGAAGAAGTTGATACTGCTGCTGCTTTCAATGATGTTTATCTTGATTTCTTCGTCATCTGCCGATTTAAATATGCAATTATAATACTAACCCCAAAAGAGTTTTTTATCCTGATGCTCCGAAAACAATCTTGTCTGAAACCGAGTCAACAGCACCCCTGTTTTAACAGCAAAGCACATAATCAATTCGGGCGGATTCATTTGCCCGTCAGTCATGCTTGTAATATTCAATGCCGGTTTTGTGTCCGCTCGCGCAATGAGTTTGAACAACGTCCGGGTGTAACAAAAAATTTGGCTCTTGCCTAGCATCTCGTAACATATTTTAATGTAAGTCTACGAGATACAAGCATTTAAGTGCTAAAAAATTTGACCTGATTTTACTTGGCTTTTACGAGGACCTGACCGCGACGGCAACGGCGTCAATTTCGGGAGTGAACCGGAACACGGTGAACTCGTATTTCCTGGAAATCCGTGAGCGAATTTTTCAGCAGTCTTTGAAAGAAAGTCCGTTGGAAACCGGTGAGTTTGAACTTGACGAATCGTACTTCGGTGCGAAGCGTATTCGCGGTAAGCGAGGACGCGGTGCGGCGGGTAAGACGCCGGTGTTCGGCCTTCTCAAACGGGAAGACAAGGTGTTTGTGACGGTTGTTTCTCATTGTTCCAAAGAGGCTTTGATGCCTATTATTCAGGGAAAAATCCTTGAAGGCTCCACCATCCACACCAATGGATGGAGAGCTTACGACGGGTTGATTTTGAACGGTTACGATCAC
>JAISQK010000308.1 GCA_031274255.1 Planctomycetaceae bacterium
TTAGCAATGCTCCAAACACCGTCGAGCAATCATACCGGCGGAGTCAACGCGTTGTTCGGTGACGGTTCTGTGCATTTTATTTCGGAGACGATCAATGCACTCACCGACGGACAGTCCGACTCCACCGTCATCCTGAAACATACGGCGGAAAACGGCATCTCACACTGGGGCGTCTGGGGGGCGTTGGGTTCCGCCATCGGCAGCGAATCCGTTTCCTTACCGTGATCGGTGCAGCAATTCCGTGAGCAGGGAGTGAATCAAGGCGGGCAGTCTTTTCCTGAAAATCCTGACCAATCGTGTAAGCGGCAGACTTTCGGTGAAAAGACGCCTCGTTATACCACACCATTTTTTTGAGAATACGAACCAGACGAAAAATACAAAATAAACGAAAAGAGTTGATGGTAAAATTTCGTCTGTTTCATTTGTTTTGTATTCTCTAAAAAAACGTATGTTAAAAAGTTGTGTGGTATAAACGAGGCAAAGCCGCCCGCCTTATTCGTCATCCCTCTCTCTGCACAAAAAACAGTGACCAATCAAAAACAAAAAAAGGATTATTTATGAAAAGAATATGTCAGACAATAACAATTCTCATGATTTGTCTTTTTGCGATGAGTTGTTCTTCGCAAAAAGTCCCTGAGGGGTTTCCGTCAAAACTTGTCCCGTTCCGCGTGACGTTACTCCACGAAGGCCAGCCGGTCGAAGGGGCGGCGGTGGCTCTTGTTTCCGAAACGGCCTCCGGCTATTATGTTGTCGCCCATACCGGTTCGGACGGTGTCGCGGAACCGGAAACCTCTGTCAACACTTACTCAAAAACAGGAGTGCCGCCCGGAGTTTACAAAGCGTTAATCACTCACACACCGAAAGTTCCGTCTCAGGTTTCCAACGAAGAACTCGGAAAAATGAGCATGGAGGAATTCGACGCTTATCAAACAAAGATCGCCGCGGAAATCGCCGCGATGCCGAAACTTGTTCCAACCCAATGGGGGAACATCAAAGCCACGCCGATTACAATCACCGTGCCTGATTCCGGCGGAAACGCGACCATTGAAATCACGGACCCCAAAACGTTTCAGCAATAGTTTTTTGCACCTGAAACGTTGGCGGCATTGCGACTCGTTATGCAAAAACCGGCATCTTTTCTTGCGACCGTTCCCTTTCGCTGTATTGCTATTGGGAGTGGAAACTCTTGACGCACTCTCTCAAGCGGATAAGTGAACTAAACGGAATATAACGGATAACCGGACGTCGCAGGAAGTTCTAGACAACCAGGCCGCCGATTGCCGACAGTAATGATTAGGTGTTGTCGGCTTTGGCCGAAAAGTCTCTTTGGTCACATTCTTTCAGGAAACCTTTGATGCCACGTCTTGCGGAAGTGTTGTCTGTTTTTCTGACGGCGTTTATCTGGAGTGTGCTACTTCCAATGCCGGTTTTGTCCGCAGAGGTTGTTCCGCATCCTTCGGTGGTTTGCGTCGTGGCCTGGGAAAAACAGTCCGCCTCACGAGGTTCGGGAAGCCTCATCCAAAAAAACGATCATTACGGTTTTATCCTCACCAACTGGCACGTCGTCCACGACTCTACCGGAATCGTCATCATCAAATATGCCGATGATTCTTCCGAAAAAGGGGTCGTGGTGGCCGTTGACAGTCTTTGGGACCTGGCCTTGATTGCAACATCGCCGCCTCCGAAGATCTCGCCTGTTCCTATTGCTAAAACGGCTCCGCAGCGGGGCGATCCGCTTTGGATCGCCGGTTACGGCGCGAAAGACCTCTATAAAATGTCGAGCGGCTACTGCACCAAATATGTCGCGCCGTCCGCGTCTTCCGAGCGTGAAATGGTCGAATTGACCGTAGCGGCGAGACACGGCGACTCCGGCGGTCCGATTTTCAACCGTCAGGGAGAGCTTGCCGGCGTGCTTTTCGGAACAAACAATAAAATCACGGTGGGAAGTTATTGCGGACGTATCTGGAAATTTCTTCATGAGGCGGCTCCGTATGTCCGTGATTTGCCGCAGAACGGTGACGAACTTCTCACGCTGGCCATGATGGAACGACAGACCATTTTGCAACGGGGAATGATCATGAAATCTCCGCTGGAGGTCAACACACCGCCAGTTTCTTCGGCGGCCGCTCAAACTGTTGTGCAAAATCACTCGTCAAGTTCCTCTTTCGGCGGAGGCGGAAGGAAGAAACACAGCCTCACCGTCCCGCTGCAACCGGTTGATCCGTTTTTGTCGGTGGAATCTCTTCAGCCGCATCTTGGTTTTCAGGGTTACAAGTTCGTCAAACGAGACTCTGCCGCGTCCCCGCAAACACAGGTTTCCGCCACGATTTCCTCCCCGGAACTTTCCGCTTTGGGTGCGATGTCACTGCCGCCTTCACAACCTTCGCCGTCCGCCGCCGATTCCTCTCCGTTGCCGCCGCTTTCTCCGTATCCGGCATCCACCGCGTCTTCGCCAAACGATACGATTCCGAATCATGCGATGAATACGTTTACCGGCGGAACGCCGCCGCGTTACTCCGGTTATTCCAGTCCTCCGACCGGCAATGTCACGCCGCCTCAAACATCCATTCCGCCGACAGCCGGTTCGGGAATCCGTCCGGCAAACCGGGGAACGGACAACGCCGTATCCTCTTATGTTGGTCCCGGAAGTTCAGGAACATCGGCGGTCCCGTCATCGGCCTATTCTTCCCCTCCGGCGTACTCCTCTAATGCACCTGTTACGTCTGCCGCTTCAATACCCGCGGCACCAATGCCCTCTTTGCCTGCCGTTTCCGCAGTCCCGACACCTTCACGGCACGAAAGTTACCGGCCGGCAACGCCACCGGTGGAAAAACCTTACCATGAAAACGGCAGTCCCCCTTCAACCGGACGCAGTATTGGAAACGGTACAACAGGAGGCGGCACGTCCGGGCCGCGTGATTATTTCGGCGGTTCCTACAGCCGTAACACATCGGCTCCTTCTTACGAAAACAGCTTCACTCAACAGGACAACGACTCCCCCCGATTTGTTGAAGACGCTGTCGGTGAAAAGTACGCTTCCTCAACCGCAATTCATTCGGGCAATGTCGAGCGTGCCGAAAAAGTCACACGGTTCACGACGCTCAAAGTCATCGGTATCATTCTTGTGATTTTCTTTATTCTGTTCCATGCGGTCAAGCTGATGTCGATCATCGAAGAACCCTGACCGCCGTCCTTGACGGCGGTTTTCTATCAGGATATAATTTTTACTGATTGAGTTAATTTCAGTGTCTTTTTTAGCAGATTTATGTTGTAGTATTCAAACTTTATGGCACACAAGCACAAAGATATTCTTGTCGCACTTGCGGGACAGCCTAATTGCGGGAAATCGTCCGTTTTTCAGCATTTGACCGGAATCCATCAGCAAGTGGCGAACTATCCCGGCATCACGGTGGACAAACGCCAGGGACATTACAAGCACCGTCACGAATCTCATCCGTCCCGACTCGACTCCACCCATTCGGCGCCGTCTCATCACGACGGCGGAAATGACCATGCCGGCCACTATCATCAGGAGAGTCAGCGGATTGAGGTCGTCGATCTTCCCGGAACGTACAGTCTGACATCTTACACGCAGGAGGAACGGGTCGCCCGTGATTTTTTGCTCCTTCAAAATCCTGAAGTCCTTGTTGTGATAGTGGATGCGTCCAATCTCAAGCGGCATTTCTATCTGATGTTCCAGCTCCTCGAATTGCAGCTTCCGACCATCATTTGCCTGAACATGATGGATGTGGCCCAACGCCGCGGAATTCGGGTTGACGCGGAAAAGCTGGCTGAAATCCTCGGGGTCCCTGTCGTGGTGACCCATGGAACCACTGGCGAAGGCATGGACCGGCTCCGGCGGAAGATTCTGGAAACCGTGCAGAATTATTCACACGAATTCACTTCATGGAAGCTCCATTACGGTGAAAATCTGGAAAAAGCGTCCGCGGAAGTCGAGACGCTTCTGCTTGAACATCCGCATCTTCTGGAGGACTTTTCCGCACGGTGGCTGGCGGTCAAATTCCTCGAAAAAGACCGTGACGTGCGCCGGATTTTGCAGCATCACACACATGACGACAAATGGGAAACGCTGCTGGCGAAGTGTTATGAAATTTTCGACGGGTACGAGAAAACCTATGGCGAAACGCCTCAAAAAACCATCGTCGTGCAGCGGAATCTCTATGCGTCGCGGATTGAAGAAGAGGTCGTTCAGCGGGATCCCGCACGAAAATTCCACAAATCCGACCGCTTCGACGCTTATGTCTGTCATCCTGTCCTGGGACTTGTGTTCCTCGTTTTGTGTATGGTTTTCACGTTCGGCTTCACGTTTTTGATTACCGGCAATATTCCCTGGGTGACGGACTTCTGCGGCAACTGGTATTCGCCCGTTGATGCCGTTGACACTTTTTTCAGCAGTTATCTCCCTTCGGTACTCACGCCGCTGTTTCATTTGCAGACCGGAACCCCGATTCAGTCGCTGCTGATGGACGGTGTTGTCGCCGGAGTGGGGGGAATCCTTACTTTTGTGCCGATTATTTTCGTCATGTTCCTGATTCTTTCCCTTTTGGAACAATGCGGTTACATTGCCCGTGTGGCTCTTATTATGGACCGATTCATGCGGATTTTCGGTTTGCAGGGCCAGAGCATTTTGCCGCTGGTTCTGGCGGGAGGCATTGCCGGAGGCTGTGCGGTTCCCGCCGTCATGGCCACTCGCGGAATGAAGGATAAAAAGGAACGGCTCCTGACGATTCTTGTGCTGCCGATGATGAATTGCGGTGCCAAACAAACGGTTTACGCTCTTTTGGTGATCACCTTTTTCAGCGGACTCTGGCAAAGTCTGGTTTTCACGTCACTGCTGCTGGTGTCATGGGGAGGGGCTTTGATTTCCGCGAAAATTCTCTCGAAGACGCTGGTTCCCGGCAGTTCGTCGCCGCTGCTGCTGGAACTTCCCGCGTATCAGTTTCCCCGATGGCAGGATATTCTCCGAACCGCCGGATTCCAGTGTTGGTGGTTCATCAGGAAGGCCGGCACCATCATTCTGGCGGTGAATGTGTTCCTCTGGTGTTTCATGTACTATCCCAACCCGGAGTCCGGCAGCGGGACCGAAGCAGATCGTGTTACGGACAGTGTTAATAATAGCAGTGTTAATAATGACGGTGTGATTATGGACAGTGCCGATAATGAGGAAAGCGGTCAGGAGTCGCGGTTGGCCAATTCCTACGCCGGACAGTTCGGACGTTTCCTCGAACCGGTGACGCATTATGCCGGTTTCGACTGGCGGGACAATGTGGCTCTTGTCGGCGGATTCGTCGCAAAGGAAGTGATTGTCAGTTCGCTCGGCACGCTTTACAACATGGACTCGTCCGACGAAGAATTGGAAACCAAACTCAGCGAACAGCTCGCGGCTTCACCGGACTGGAATCCGGTAAGGGCTTACGCCATGATGATTTTTGTGATGTTTTACGCTCCCTGTACGGCGTCCGCTTCCATGATTTTACGGGAGACCGGGTCGTGGTACTGGATGTTTGTCGCCATGGCGTTCAGTACGTTAGTGGCTTATGCGGCGGCGGTGTTTGTCTTCCAAATCGGTTCGTTGCTGTTCCTTACCGGGTAATAACCTTGATGACAACAGCGTCCTGTATCCGATTTTTACGTACCAAAAGTGTGCTCGCCGACGATGATTGAGTTCAACTTATTGTTCTGTTTGACCGTAGAAACTTCGGGACGGAGGACTTCCGCGTCGTGATGATCCGGTCAGGAATAAGGATTCTCAACCGAGGCGAGGACGGATAATAAAACCGGACAGAAAAGAAGCACGTAACAATATGCGAACGATACAGACATTACCGGCTTGAATCCGTGATGATCCCTGGTGTCTCTTTGTCTCATTCGAGCCGGGAACGGGCGAGGATATTGGCGATTCGCGTTGCTTCGATCATACTGTCCGGCTTGGCGACGCCCTGCCAGGCACGGTCGAAAGCGGTTCCGTGAGCGACGCTGGTACGGATAATCGGAAGTCCGAGCGTAATATTAACGGCACTGTGCATGCCGAGCAGTTTGAGGGCGATGTGTCCCTGATCGTGATACATTGCCACGATGGCGTCAAAATCTCCATTTTTTCCCGCAAGCATCATCGTATCCGCAGGAAAAGGGCCTGCCGCGTCCATTCCTTCTTCCTGTGCGAGTTTCACAGCCGGTTCGATGAAAGTGATTTCCTCGTAACCGAACAGCCCCATCTCCCCGGCATGAGGATTCAGCGCACAAACACCGATTTTCGGGGTGGTGCCTCGGATGGAAAGCATGAAATCGTGTGCCAGTTTGATTTTTGACAAAACAGTGTCGATCCGTATTTCGCGGAAGATATTCTGCATCGCCGTATGAAGCGTAACATGAACCACTGCAAGACCATGCGGCGATTGAATCATGCTGTTTTTGGCAAGATAAAGCATCATCGCAAAGTTCGTGCAGCCGCAACGTTCCGCGATCAGCTCGGTGTGACCGGGATAATTGCAGCCGGCCAGATTGAGCGATTTTTTGTTGATCGGAGCTGTCACAATGGCGTCCACCTTTTTCAGGAGAGCGTGAATCACCGCCGTAATAATACTGTGATAAGCGGCTTCACCGGCGTGAATTCCCACTCTTCCGTGTTCGATTTTCAAAGCATCGTCGGAACACGCCTTCAGACAGGGGATTTGATGTTCTGACGGTTCGGCGGCAAACGGGGATTCGATTTGTTGAATTTTGTAATTTAGATTCAACATTCGGGCGGCACGGTCGAGAAACTCCGGATGACCGTACACAATCGGCTTGCACGGAACGGTCGTGATCATCTGCCGCCAGCCTGCCACAATGATTTCCGGTCCGATTCCGGCGGGGTCGCCCATTGTCAGTGCGAGTTTAGGGGTCTTTGAATTCATAAAATTCATTATACCAAAAGGATAAAATTCCGTAAACAGGAAAGGACCTGCTATTCCAAAACACACCGAACGCGGCCGGAGAGAACATTCTGTTTTCTTCTGAATTATAGAACCGGTTTCGGTTTTTGCGTCAAAATACGTAAGTGACCGACCATGTTTTCCGCCATTTTCGTAAATTTTATGGGATTCATCCGTTTTTTAGAGACAGTCCGTAATATTGGGGAGAGCAGCGGAGCCAACGTAGCACGTTGGATCGCGATTGCCTCATGGTCACTGCGTTCCATTCGGTCTCAATTGTCATCCTTTTTCCGTTTTTCCGTCTATTGATTCCAGCGACCAACGGGAGCGGGTTCACGGCTCTCGGAGCGGGCAGCGTGCCGTTCCATCGCAGTTGCCTTCGGCTTCCGTTGGAAAGATTTCTCTAACCGACGCCGACCACACCGAAGGTGTCGGGAGGCAAACCGCCTGCCGCGGCGTCGCGGCCCGCCGGAGGCATTTTTCCTGAACATCAGAACGCGGATTTTGAGGTTTGGAGTGATGATTTCGGACGTCGAAGGGGAGGATTTACGCCGGTTTTAGGGAAATCACGGCCTTTTTCCACCCAAACAGAGGAAAAAGACACGTATCCGGGAGCTAAAGACACGTGTCCGAAAGGAAAAGACTTGAGGCCGAGAACAAAAGACACGAGGCAAAAGCAAATTGGAGCACAACATTAAGCCGTTGGAGTACTCCAAAAGGGAATTGGAGCACAACATCAAGCCGTTGGAGCACTCCAAAAGGGAATTGGAGCACAACATCAAGCCGCTGGAGCACTCCAAAAGAGAATTGGAACACAACATCAAGCCGTTGGAGCACTCCAAAAGGGAATTGTAGCACAACATCAAGCCGTTGGAGTACTCCAAAAGAGAATTGGAGGGCTGCAATCCTGATTTGGTGAGTAATCTTTGCCTCCGGCGGCCAACGCAAGGGCGTTGGATCCCGGTAGGCTCACACTCACTCCGTTCGGTTCGCGTCCTGTTGGAGAACCTGCTCATGTTTCCAACCGCTTGCGAAGTGCGGTGCAACAGCATGCTGCCTCCTGTTAGTCGCTAGTATTTTCCGGCGGAACAAAAGGAAAGTAGTTGGAAAATCTTTCCACTTGGGGGCTGAATGGAACGCAGTGACCATGAGGCAACTGCGATGGAACGGCACGTTCCCCTCCGTCGGCCAACGCGAGGGTGTTGGATCCCTGCCGCGAGCCGCGGTCGTGCTACACTGCCGGCTCGCGGTGTTCTACGGGTAAACCGGGATGACACGCGGCGGCTCCGAATCCGGCGGATCCCTCCCGAAAGAACCAAGAATCCCGTGGATCGACTCCATGACATCATTTTCAAGGCGGTTTTCGAGCCATTCTCCTGCTTTTTGTTCCAATGGATTCTTCAGACCGATTTTCAGATTCGGTTCCGTCACACTCATCGGACGGTTCAAAAGGGACTGAAAAAGCGGATTCTGAAGCACTTCCTTTGCCCGTTGTTGATCTTTCGGCGACAAATTTTCTATTTGTGCGTTAATCACTCGATCAAGGTGAATCCCGTTTTGCCCCATCACGAGGTCGAGTTCCCGCCGCCGTTCGGTGATGTCGTCCAGAATCGGCTGCAACTCCTTTTCAAAATAGGCGTCCATTTTCTCATTCGACTTTTGCGACATCTGATTCAAAAGGACAACCGCCTTCTGATGAATGATTTGCCATTCCTGAATCAAAAACGGTTCCATCCGTGCCGCGAGATTTTCTCCGAGATTCGAGCGAAGGGAAAACTGCAACTCCTTTTGTGTTCCTGAAAGATGAAGATTCACATGGAGGGTTTTCAGACTTTCCGCGGCGAGGGTCAGAACATTTTCAACAGATGTTCCCCGTAAATCCGGCGGCAAAACCGTCTGAATTCTGACAGGATGCTGAAGCAGCGAAAATTCTCCCTGAATCGACTCCCCGTTTACCGCAATTTCCGCAAAAAAACGGGAGATTCCCGGGGAAACGGCGAATGCCATTTCGCTGCGATTTCCCAGAAGAGATTCCGGCAGACGGTAATCGGGACAATAAACCAAAATGTGATCTTGCGGCACGTCACGGCTCCTGTCGAGGATTGCCGTAACGTAAACGGTCGGAATTTCAAGATTCCATGCCGGATTCTCCAAAAGAGGAACATTTCGCGGAACCTGAAGCCAATCCACCGTTTGCGGCGAAACGTCGACCGGTTCAAAGGACGCCGTCTGCATGAGATTCCGCATCCGCTGTTTCTCCCGGCTGATGAAATCCGCCGTTTCCGAGTCTGTCCTTTCGCCGTCGGGAAGAAAACAGAGGGGATTGTCCGCCGCGTTTTCGCTTGGTTTTTGCCCCGAAACGCAAAAACGGAAGATCATCGGCTTATCAAGCCGCTTCGGCTGATTACTGAAATTGCGAAATCCGCCGGTAAAATAAAGATGCCGGTGAAAAAAGTCCGTCTGACCGTCAAAAAGAACGCTGTCGAAAAGAACTTCCGCCTTTGGAGGCTTTCCCGGAAACGGCACATGGGTTCCGGCATGTCGATTCATCGAAAAAAAACGCAAATCTTCGAGCCATGTTTCGTCTTTTTCCGGCAAGCCTCTCCGTCCCCAATGGAGCCACGCCAGCAAGCCTTGAATCCGGCTCCGCATTTCCCCGCCAAGCATGTATTCCGAAAGAAAATCCGCACCGATTTTCGGCACATTCAGCGGTTCCTTCATCGTTTCGATCCGCTTGCGGTCGTTGCGGATTGCGTTTTCGAGTCCCAGCCGGTCACTCTGAAGCCTCGACGGAATCTGCTGAGCTTTCTGCTGAAACCGTGCCAGTTCCTGATCTATCGCGGTAAGCTCCTGCAAAATTCCGCTTACGATTTGAATTTTATCGTTGGTCTCGTTTGCGGAATCTGTCCACTGCCGGATCCGTTCCAGGGACATTTGGACCGCTTTTCCCTGTTGCCGGAATGATTCCGTCTCCTGCGACCATCGAAGATTGACCTTTTCCGCAAATCCGGCAATTTCAAACTGTCCGGCATACGCTTTGGCGGCCTCCTCCGGATTTTGAGACAGAATTTCTTTCATCGGAAGCTGTTTCAAGGCATTTTCCCAACGGTTCCTCCCGCCGCCAAGCTGGTTCCATGTTTGCATGAGTCCTGTTTCCGCACCGGAAAGATTCGGCTTCAACTGATGAATCCGCACTTCAGACGCCAAAAAACGCCGCCGTAGAAGTTCGCTTCCGTCGAGCCGCACCGTAACAGACTCCGCCGTTCCGAGCGGCAGTGAAGGATTTGCCGGATCGGTGATTTCCAGATCGTAAAGCATCACCTGCGTCGGCTCAAGCGATGAACGGACCGTTCCGAGATTCAGCAACAAACCGGTCTTGGAGTGCCATACGCTGACGAGAGTCTTACGGACCGCCGCATTAATACTGCAAAGGCACACGATCAAAACGGCGGCGAGAATCAGTAAACGGTTTAGAAGATATTTCATGACGGTCATTAAGGAAACTGCGGCAAAAACGGGGAAAATTTGTACGTATATATCAATTTTCCCCGGACGTGTCAATTCCAAAATGACCGGCAAACGTCATTTTGCGTGAAAAATTTGCGAAATGACGCCATCGACAACACAAGACACCTTTCATGATGTCGTAAGGTCTTCATGATTGGAATCGTCTTCCTTTTGAGGGGTTTTCTCCTGCGGTCCGTAGGACTGCCGCCTGACGGAAAATTCCAGTGCCCGTCCGGCTTCGATCTGCTCGGCGATCCATTTTCCGGTTTCCTCGCCATGAGTGGAAGGAGTCAGAATTTCCTTCACGCTTTCCTGAACCTCTTTCGGAAGGTCTTCAAACTTGGCGACATCCCATACCTGATTGTTTTTCTTCACCGTCAGACCGCCCGGCTGATCCTCCTGCCTGGGATAGATTGAGATTTGAATCTGCTCCACTGTGCCGGAATTTCCAGGCGCAAACCGCGGAATGATGTTTCCGTGAAAACGTCTCAGAATGTCGTTGCCGAAGTGTTGTTCCATCTGTTTCCGCGACTCTTCGAGGAGACGTTGAATTTCCGGGGGAATTTCCTGTTGCGGAACCCCCTGCTGCGGACCGCCGAATCCTTCAATGATGATCCCCGGTTGGATGGAGCGGAATGTGCCGTTCGCCGGCGGCGTCATCGGAATCGCCATATATTCAGGACGTTTGGCCGGCGTCAGTTTGAGTTCCTTTTTCTCGCCTTTTTTAATGACCGTCACGGTCTGCTCGGTTTCCTTGACCGCGTCAACTTTTTTCATGATGTCTTCAACGCTTCCGACGGAGGTGTCGCCGATTTTGAGGAGAATGTCGGTTGATTCGATTCCCGCTCTCGTCGCAGGACTGTCCGCCACAACCGATTCCACAAGGACACCACCCTCTTGCTCACCAAGATTCAAATGCAGCTTCAACAGCGGCGGAACCACGCCACACTGAATCCCGACCCAATAATCGCTGACTTGCCCAAGCGGCAACTGAACCTGCTCTGGAATGACCGTGAAAAACTTTGGGATCTTTGTTTTGGATTTTTGTTCTTCCAAAACGGTGTTTGGAGAATCAGACTCTTGTCCCATGACACGGGAAGACATTACCGCCAATGTTGTCAGACCGGTCAACGTAACCGCCATGACCGGAACAAACCAGTTTTTGAGTGTTTTTTTCATTTCTACTCGACTCCTTTAATTGAATTGTAGGCTAGTTTTCATTTTGTACCAATATCCATCCATTACAAAAATCTTCTGGATATTGGTACCACAGGATACATGATGATTGTTGCCGTCAACGAAAAATCATTGAACGTTTTTTCAAAATTCTTACTGATACCGGATTCGCGGACGGTAACGGATGTTGACCTGGTCCACCGGAATCACGGCGCGCCGACCGTCGGAAACCGGTACCACAATGTTCTGACGCTGAATGTCCACATCGTGACCTTCCGCACGAAGCCGCTGAATTTCGTTGTCGCGAAATGTCGGCGACGTGGAAAGGTAAGCCGCCGGATTGACGGACTCCGCCGGATAACACGGCACCTGTATCCCCTGAAATTCCGGATTTGCCGAATCAAGCGTCACGTACTGAAGCGGGGCGTCCGGCAACGAGGATTCCGCAAGAATCGGAGGAATATACGGCTCGTTGGGATCAATGTACGGCATCGGTACCGGCACGGCCCCTCGCGAATCACGAGGTTCAACCGTAGTGATCACGTGTTCCGGCGGAAAGGAGCCTGGAATGGCGGTGTCGGTTCGGACAATGAGGTAAAAAATCAGTCCGCCCAGACAAAACGCCAACAGAAATCCGCTGCAAACCGCGAAAAAGTTAATTTTATTGAAAACAGTACGGACTGAATGTCTTACAGAAGAAACCGTTTTTTCCGCCGCAAGAGGGTTTCTTTCAGCGGAAAAGACTTCATCCCATGTGTTTGTTTCACCTGCTTGATCTGTTTTGCCGGTAAGGCTTTCCTGAACCATGACATTTTCAAGAAACGCCATCGCGCAGTCCCGCCAGCCGTTCTGAATTTCATCAAGACGCGAAAGGACAAGCCGCCGCTCTTCCTCGGAAAGTTCCCCATCGGCCAACCGCTCCAGCATTTCCGGCAGGAAGGATTGGAGGTCAAAAGACTCACTATTTTGATTTTTTGAATGAAATTCGTTTTGCATTGAAATTCTCACTTTATCCAATTTTCCCAAATTTCGGCCAAAGGAAGATAGCACACATCTGCATTCTAAATTGGAACGGCATTATCCTCTCAACTCTTGACGTAAACGCTGTCTGGCACGGTGGAGCCTTGCTTGAACAGCGGAAACGCTGATTCCGAGTTTTTCCGCCATTTCGCGGTAACGCCACCCGTGAATGTACTTCAGCAGAAGGATTTCCCGTTCTTCCGGTTCCAGATTTTGCATTACGGCGCGAACCTGTGCGTGCCGTTCCTCGCTGAGGAGAATGTCGAGCGGTGTAAAATTCTCACGGGTCGGCTGATTCGGGACCACTTTTTCCACATAACGCTCCACCAATTTACGCCGCCTTCCCATTTTCCGCCGATACTGCAATGACTGCCGTACAGCAATCTGATACAGCCACGGCGTCACCCGCGTGACGTCCTGAATCGGGGACTTTTGAGCAATCACGGCCAGTGAGACATCTTGCCAAACATCCTCTATTGCGGCTTTTTCGCCGACCTGCGCAGCAATCACCGTCCGAAGCCATGATTCGTTTTCCCGAAGTTTGGCCTCCCAGTCGATGTCGGGCACTGTTTGGGGTTCTGAAATTCGTTTTTCCGGTGACAGGATCACAAACACTCCTGAATTTCGTACTCTTTATGTATCAGCCGACTCCATGCGGTATTGTTGCTTTTCGTCGGAAAATGTTGTCGGAAATTTGACATTTTTTCACAAAAGGGGATGGGTGGTTTTTTAGACCGTTTGGAGGTATATTGAATAGACAGGATGTTATTTTTGCGTCAAAATTTCACTTGAAAGGGTTGGTTTATGAAGAAAGTTATGATTTGCTTCGTTGTGGCGGCGACGGTTTTAACCTGTTTCTCTTCCTCATACGCGGTTGAATTTGATGGAAAAAAGGTCAAAATGCCTGTTCACAACCGTTTGTCCGTTGCTCATCGCGGATTTTCGTACATTGCCCCGGAAAATACGCTCCTCGCGTATAAAATGGCGGTACAGTTCAAGGCAAACGGGGCGGAATGCGATGTCCACACAACTTCCGACGGTGTGATCGTTCTGAGTCATGACGGCAACATGAAGCGAACCTTGGGAAAGGACGCCCTTATCACCAATACGCCGTTTTCCGAATTTCGCAAAGCGGACGCAGGACTTTGGATGGGAAAACAGTTCAAAGGGGAAGTTCCTCCGACTTTGGAGGAATTTTTGGAACTTCTGAACGGGACAACCTGTTATCCTGTCATCGAAATCAAAATGAAAGGAATTGAGCAGCCGGTCATCGACCTCGTGAAAAAGCACGGCCTGTTGGACGTATCGACGATCATCACTTTCGATGCCGAAGTGGCGGCGAAGGTTCGGAAAATGGAACCGGATATCAGCGTTGCATGGCTTTACAGTGAAGACATGAAAGGGAAAACCGCCGAAGCGGAAGCCGATCGGCTGACAGAGTTTTTTCTCCAAAAATGTGCCGAGTTGGACACCAACATTCTCGACCTCAATTACGGGCTTCTTTCTGAAAAACTCATCAAAAACCTGCACGATCATGGTGTCGTCGTTTGGGCATGGACGGTGGACAATCCCAAGGGGATGGAACAACTTCTCGATTGGGGAATCGACAGCATCACGACCAACCGGACGGATTTACTCGCCGAAGTGCTGAAAAAACGCAAAATGTAAATCCATTACCAATGGTCCGTTTCAACGTTTTTCCAATAAAACAGCCGTCCCCTTTATGCGGCTCATGTTTTCTAACCGGAAAATGGAACCGGCTTGAGGATATTGATGATAGGATTTTCCCTACCCCGTCCCTGTTAACGGAGTAAGGAAGAGTAAGAAAATGGGAACACGTTACCTACCGCTAACGTGTCTGTCGCGGACGGGGTTGTCTGTTTTGCAGCGGAGTGATGTCGATGACCGACATGGTGTGCGGCGCATCATATTTCGTGTTTTTCAGTCCGGGAAACGGCCAGTCGAAGTTGGAGATAATCATCTTGCCGTCGCGGACAACCAGTTCCGCCGGTTGATCAAGCAGCCCTTCGGCCCCGTCGTTGTCGTCATTTTCCCAAAGCGTCCAGCACCGCACGCCGTTAGGGTTCGGGCTAGGCGGCAGCAACACGCGGTTAGAGTTGAACGGCGTTAATACACGGATGGAATTCCTTTGCGAATCGTTGATAAAAATCAGGTCCGAATTCTCGTCGTAAAAAATGCCGTCACAACACTGATACCCGTCATCCAGAATCTTGTCGCATTTGACTTTACCGTCTTTGTCGGTCGTCACGGCATACATCACACCGTCGCCGAAATTGCCGAAATAGATGATGCCGTTTTTATCGACGGTCATACCGTCGGGACCGCTGTTGTCTTCCCGTCCGATTTTTTTGACCTTCACTTTGACGACAAGATGTTCATCTTCACCCTTGGGAAGAACTTTCAGAGGTTCCGTGCGTCCGAGGATTTCCTCACCCTTGAAACGCCAGAGTCCGCCGGCACCGAATTCATCCGGCACAGCGCAGGTATCAGTGATCCACAGCTCATCACCGCGCCATAAAATCGCGTTCGGAAGCTGCATTCCCTCCACAACGGTCGTGATTTTGCCGGTCGGCTTTCCCTCTTTCATTTCGACGCACAACAGCCGGGACTTATAGTCCGCACTGACAAAAAACTGGTTGTCGCAAACATAAAGGTTGCCGTCCGGGCCGATTGCGAGTCCCATCGGGCCGCATTGTCCTGTTTCTTCGAACGGCGGATATTCGAGCAATTTTTCGAGCTTGCCGTCTTTGTCAATAGAACTCAACGTGGCCGGAAAATCTTTTTTACCGGTCTTGCGGTCCATTGTGTTGAAGTTCGGACAATTCAGATAGATCGTCCCTGTCTTGGGACAAACGGTCATACCGTCAGGGTTGTGACACCATTCAGGAAGCTCCAGATAGAGTTCCGGCTTGAAAAGGTCGGGATTTTGCTGAACCTGCCGGACACGGACACGGTTACGTCGCTGCAGTAACGGACGCTGCAACTGGGCAAAAAGCGATGTTTCCGCCAAAAGCAGAACCGCGATCACCGCAAAACCAAGAACAGTCATACATTTTTTCATTGAGAAGTGACTCCTTTTTTGAGTTAAAGTGATGGATTTTTGTTAAAGCCGCTTTCATACAGAAAGAGTAAAAATTCCATTGATCTCCATTATATAAACAATGCAGCCAAGAAACAAGTCACCTCAAACAACATCTCACCGGTATTTCCTATTCCGTAAAAAACAGTTCAAAAAAGACACAACTCATGACGATGATAGAAAGATTGAAGCGAAATCGAAGTTCTTGGAGCGTTTTTCAAATTACGCTGTTTCTTTAAGCTATGTATTTTGGTTGATCTATAAATTTGTTGCATGAATCACAATAGTCAAATTTTAATCCGTGCGAAGGAATTTCCGAAAAACGGCCGAAGAAACTTAGTGACTGTCATTTTTACTGTTCGTCTTTTAGAATCTGAAACAGGAATCCGTCCGTTGAAAAACATAAAATTTTCCGCCGCAAATAAGTTTTCTGTCGTCAATATCCATTTGATAGTACTCTTTTTGTTTATCGTGTTTTATTCAATAGATTCGCATGCCTCTGAGACCGCTCCTCCCGTCATTTCAGACATCACGATGGCGAATCCTGAAAGGAATGACACAACGGAAAACGCCGTAATATCGGAAGACGGTCTCCGGATTGCGGACGCATCGTCGTTTTATCCGGTTTCATTCATCAAAAAACTCGAGGCACTGGACCAAAAGGACTCCGCTTGGAGCGGTGAATTGAAAGCTCAACTGGACCGTTTGATTTCCGCTTTTGAAAATTATTCTTATGTTGAGGCGGATACGGCACTTGCGAAAATTGCGAATATTAAAATTCCTGCGACATCGGAAACAAAGCCGATTCTTGCGGAACTTCAGGTGAGGCAGAACCTTTGGAAACAGTTGCTTGACATACAAAAATCAGAATCCGCTTCGGACTCTCCGAATCCCGTCATGCTGAAAGACGCCGCCGATATGTACGCCCAAACGCAGCAGGTGATTCGGTCGTTCCGCGACGTTCCCAATAGTGCGGAATTCCTCAAATTTTGTAAGTTCGACACTTTTTCCCGCCAGTTGGATTCCATTCTTAAAACGCATGATTCGCTGCTCAAGCAGGACGAATTTTTTTCTTCCGGGGTCACTATCAGCAAAGTGTCGCTTGATTCTTCGATGCTGAACACCCGTTTGAGTCCGGAGGAAACCCGAAGTCTTCTTTCTTCCATCAACGGGATTTTCCTTCGGTGCGGAGAGGTTTCAAGAATGCCGGAGTGGACGCCGTTTTTTTCAATGCTCTCTTTTTCGGAGTGGACGGACACTTTCAAACAATGGTACGGAAACCTTGTTGACCCGCTGGATTATTTGACCGCTTATGAGCAATATCTGGACGTAGGAAATGCCGGTAATGAAAAGAATCTCTCTCTGTTGACTCGGCAAATGCTTCATTCCCAATCAGAGTCTTACCGGGCAATGGGAACAACCGTTCAGAACCAGTTTTCCCAGCCGCATCTGAAATTATGTATTTCAGAACACGTTATTAATAGGATGCTGCCGCCGCGTGACCCTGAGTTTGATGTGGTCCGTGATTCCATCGCCGGACAGCAGGTTTACGGACGCCGCCGGACGGAAACGCAAGTGAAAATGGATTTGATACCGAGTCCGGACCGGCTTCTGATTTCGCTGAACATCAATGGTGTGGTGCGGACCAGTACGACAGCAAATTCCTTTCCCGCGACGGTGCATAATCAGAGTTACGCCAATTACATCGGAAGAAAACAACTGGAGCTGACCGCGCAGGGAATCAAAATTTTGCCGGCGGAAGTCGTTGTTCCCAATGCATGGGTCAAACTCAATAATATTCACACAGACTTCGACTCGGTTCCTTTGCTGGGGGACATTGTTCGGGGAATCGCAACGAGCCAGTACGAAGAAAAACGTAAAACCGTCGAGTTGGAAACAAGACGCAAGGTTCTGATGCAGGCAAAACAGCAGATTGACAAAGAGGCTGACGAACGTTTTGCTGTTTTGAATGACCGGATGACCGGTCTTTTTCTGAATGTGCTGACCTCACAGGGAGCCTCACTGGAGCAGCGGGACTGCCGAACGACGGAAGAGTGGCTCTACGGTTCATGGTCTCTTTCCACACCGGCTGCATTGGGAAGTCATACCGGGGAACCGCTCACGCCGGAAACGGCCGTTGCCGACCTGAAAATTCATCAGTCCGGAATCAATGCGGCTCTGGAGCGTCTTGAGCTGGGCGGAAAGAGGATGACCGTCCGGGAACTCAAACAGTATTTGCTCGGGATCATCGGTCGGTCCGATCTTTTTGCCGGGGAGGAAAATGACGATGCGGTGATGGAACTGGCGGAACATAATCCTGTCAGTGTCCGTTTTCTCCGCAATCAGGTTGAGGTGTCCCTGTCAGTAAACTACCTTGGCGTCGAAAAAAGAGAGTGGTATGATTTCGGGATTTTTGTGTATTACAAGCCGCAGACTTCCGCAGCCGGCGGTCTCTGTCTCGTCCGTGACGGTGTGGTTCAGTTGAAAGGGGATTTGAGTTTCAGAACCCAAATTCCGCTCCGGGCGATTTTCAGTAAGATTTTTGCTCCTCAGGGTGAAATTCCCTTGTGTCCGAAACTGTTCCGGGAAGACGAACGTTTCCTCGGAATCACAACAGGGCAGCTTCGGATTGCCGACGGTTGGTTTGCTGTCGCCTTGGTTTCGCAGCCGGTCATTGCGAAAAACAAAGGGGACCGCCGTCATTAACTCTAATTGGTAATGCCGGGACGCCCCGGCGGGGCGGTAGCCTCATGGTCACTGCGTTCCATTCGGCCTCCGGCGGGAATATCTCTTTCAATTATTTCCCCATTGTTCCGATACAATTCTCTTTTGCCTCGAGTCTTTTACTTTCGGACTCGTGTCTTTTTCCTCTGTTTGGGCGGAAAAAGTCCGCGATTCCGTTATAATTGGCACAAATTCGCCCGTCCCAAACCGGAAACCGCCGCTCCAAACCTTAAGGTTCCCTCTTGGAAGCTCGAAATCTGGTATTGGAAGTCCGAAACCGGACATCGGAAAGCCAAAATCCGCGTCCTGATGTTCAGGAAGAATGCCTCCGGCGTGCAGCGGTAAACCGCTGCCCCCCTGATGGGACTGCCGTCCCGAAGCAATAACCCGCTCCCGCTGGTCGCTGATATTGGTGAGCGGAACAGCGTGAAGCGGAATAGGAGGCCGAATGGAACGTAGTGACCATGAGGCAAGTGGGTGCAACGTCACGTTGCCCGACCGCGCAGCCGGGAGGCAAGTGCGATCCAACAACATGCTGGTGATTTCTTTTTTGAGAAAACGGCGTATAATGCACAAATATGCTTGATAAAATATCCCTGCTTGAGTTTGGCCCCGAGGAATTGAAAGAAGAACTTGCTTCTTTGGAATTGCCGAATTTTCGGTTCGCGCAAATTCCGCGATGGTATTTTGCCAGAAAAGCCGGTTCCATTTCCGAAATGACCGATCTTCCGTTGACACTTCGGGAGAAGCTTGCGGAAAAATATACCGTTTTTGCTGCGGAAATGCTCGCACATCGGAAATCGGACGACGGTACGGAAAAGCTTCTTCTTCAGTGGCCGGACGGTCACCGTGTGGAGTGTGTTTTGCTCCGCGACGACCGGAATCACCGTACCGCGTGCATTTCCATACAGGTCGGTTGTGCGATGGGGTGTCTGTTTTGCGCGAGCGGACTTGATGGTTTTGTCCGTAATCTCACACGTGGAGAAATGATCGAACAAATACTCCGGCTCAATCAACTTCTTCCCAAAACGGAACGGTTGACGCATCTTGTCATCATGGGAACCGGCGAGCCGCTGTTGAATCTTCCGTCGCTTTTGTCTGCACTGAATGCCGTGACATCCCAGGAAAATCTGGATATCAGCAAGCGGCGGGTCACGATTTCAACCGTCGGACTGCCGCAAGGAATCGAAAAACTTGCCGATGCGGAAGTTTCTTACCGTCTTGCAGTGTCGCTTCATGCTCCGAATGACGTATTGCGTAATCGAATCGTGCCGCAGAACAGGCATACCGGAATTCAAAAAATCATGGCGGCCAGCGATTATTTTTTTGAAAAAACCGGCCGCCGTGTGACCTTTGAGTACGTTTTAATAGACAGTCTGAACGATTCCCGCGAACACGCTCAGGAATTGACCGCACTTCTCCGAAACCGGACGGCAATCGTCAATCTGATTCCGTTCAATCCGGTACAGGGTTTGCCCTACAAAACACCCTCACCAACAGCGACACGGGATTTTGCGGAGACGCTTCAAAACAATGGGATTGATATGAAGATTCGGTTCCGCAAAGGAAACAGCATCAACGCGGCATGCGGTCAACTTCGCCGAAGTTGGAAAGAAAGCAAGGAATGAACAGAAAAAGTCTTCCATTCAAACCTGCTTCAATAGACTTGAGTACTTGATACTTGACAACCCGGATACCCCGCCCCGCACTCCGCACCTCTGATATCCGCGTGATGAAAATCATTCATTCTCAATTTTCACTGCCGGGGAATGTACGGCGGTTTCCCTCACGAGGCTGACGTTCACTGCGAGTTTCGCTGCGAGCTTCACCGCGGGGGTTCTGACCGCGAGCACCCTGACCTGGCTCGAATCCGCCGAAATCAACACGTGCCCGGGCGGAACCACCCTCACCGCGAGGACCGCCTTCGCGGCGTTCACCGCCACGTTCCGGACGCTTCAGATAATCCGGTGTTTCTTTGATGAGGCTGGCCGCTTTGGTCTTCTGCTCTTCGGTGAGAACAGCGTTGATTTCCGCTTTCACCTTGTCACGGGCCGCTTCAAACGCTTTCCGGCCTTCTTCAGGATTTTCCGATCTGCCGCGTCCGCGTAATTCCTCAAAAGATTTTTGTTGAGCTTCGGTGATTTTGGCCTTCTGTTCGTCCGTCAGATTCAGAACACGGAGGTTTTCCACGTTCAAAAACGGAGCATCCAAGCCATTGGACGACTGAAATGTCAACACGTCCAGTTTCGCGACCTGATCTTTGCTGAGGATTCCTTCAATGGCAGCCCGGCTTTCCTTCTGAATTTTTTCCATTCTTGCCCTCAATTGTTCGGGGTCAAACGCAGGACGTTCGCCCGGAGTGCCGTTATTTCCCTGTTGAGGACGCAGTTGTTCAAAAATTTTCTGCTGGCTTTCCCGAAGTTTGGCTGCCTGTTCGTCCGTGATTCCCAATTCTTTCCTGGCTTGTTCGTTCGCCAGAACTCCGACTGCTCCCCCTCCCGCAAATCCGCCGGGGCCGTTCGGAGCACGCCCGCCGGGAACACCCTGACCACGTTCACCGCCCTGACCTCGCTCACCACCCTGACCGCGTTCGCCGCGTCCCCCCTGTTGGGGCTGAGCCATTACCATTGAGGTTGCAACCGTCACGGCCAAAACCAGAAACATCGTTCCACAAAGAGTCTTTTTCATGTCATTTTCTCCTACAAGTGTTTTAGCTGAAATTCGTACTAATTGTACGTAACATTTTCCCTCATTAAGTTCCCCTCAAGTGAGGAGTTGACAGTTCCACATTTCACAAAAAGCTGACTGCCATGTGTGTATCAACACCATAATAATGGTCGGGTTTCGTTTTTTTAAAAAAACTTTTCTTTTTTTATGGTGTTCACTATAATAGTGGAGTGTATTGGGTTCGGATTTTTGGAACTTCAGAACAGGGGTATGTCCTATGTTACGTATTCACAACCTGTTAGGTGCGTTTTTGCTGTTGGCTTTATTTTTGCCCGTCACTGTTTTTCCGCAGTTTGAGGATCGCGGACGCGACAGAGACCGTGATAGAGGCGATCGGGAGAGAGACAGGGAACGGGAGCGCGGTGGCTTTCCCGGAGGCGGCTTTCCTCCCGGCAATGGTTTTCCCGGAGGTGGCGGCTTCCCGGGAAGCGGCGGATTTCCGGGAGGAGCCGGATTCCCAGGTGCTTTTCCAAGCCGAAGCGGTTTTCCTGGTGGTGGAATTCCCGGCGGCGGGTTCCCAAGCGGAAATTTCCGCGACTTGATACCGTCACGAAGCGGAAGCAGCCGATCCTCCGAATCGAACAATTGGTCTGCTGATCCGCTGGTTCCGGGATTCGGTGAAACAACGCTTCTTCCGGCGGTTCCGGCATTCGGTCAGCGGGTCATGACGGGAAACAGTTTTCCAATATCCGGCGGTTCTTCAGCCGTTTCGGCGGCGGAAGAGTCCCGGAAAAAAACGGAAGATGCGGTACAAAAATTCATATCCCGTTACGACAAAGACAAAAACAATCTGATTGAAAAACGTACCGACGAATGGAAAGATTTGAAAATTGATACCAACCTCATTGACCCGAATCATGACATGGTGATTACGCCTGACGAGCTTAGAAACTATTTTGCCGCACAGACGAACGGTGGAAATTCCAATGGAGCAGCCAACAAAGTCTTCACGACCTATTCCACCGCTTATGAACATCTTCCCGAAGGCGTTCCTCCGTGGTATCTGGACCGCGACAAAGACCATGACGGTCAGCTTTCGCTCTTTGAATATGCCAACATTCAGACAATCACGAGAGAAATCGCCGAAGAATTTGAGTTTCTCGATTTGAATAATGACGGGATTCTCACGGTCAGCGAATGTTATCAGGCCATCAAGGCAAAAGAAGAAGCCGAACAAAAGACAAAGGAACAGGAAAAACGGGATAAAGAAAAAGCCTCCAAACCGTCTAACACAAGTCCTTCCGGAATCCCGGCGAGTGCTTCCGGCACACCGCAATGGGGAAACGAACGGAATCGCAACATTCCTTCCCGAAGTAATGGCCGAGGCGGTGATCCCCGCGGTACTCCTCCCCGTGACAACAATAATTTCCGTGGTGACAATCGCGGAAACAGCAACGAGCCTCCAAATTCACAGGGCGGCGGGAGGCAGCGTCCGCCAGGTAGCCGGGTTGGATATTGAACGGCGGTAATGTTTATCAAAGTATAAAATGACACGATATTGACTTTTGGCCCAGGATAGTTTATCATAACAATCGTTGTTGCGGTGATGATTTCCGGAAATTGTCCCGTTTTCATTCCTCCTGTTTCCAACCGGAGAAAATTTGATAAAAACTGCAAAATTCAATAGCCGTGGAGTGCGATGTCCAAAGTATTAGTCACCGGCGGCGGGGGATTCCTCGGACAGCATATCGTGGAACAGCTCGCGGCACGCGGAGATCAGGTTCGCACATTCGGACGGAACCGTTATCAGGAACTGGAGCGTTGGAATGTTGAGCAGTTTCAGGGAAATCTGTGTTCCCGTGAGGATGTTTTCGCTGCCTGTACCAATATCGACACGGTTTTCCATACAGCGGCGATTCCGGCCATCACCTGCCAATGGAAGCCTTTTTACGAGACCAACATTATCGGCACGCAAAATGTAATTCACGCTTGTCTGGAAAACGGGGTCAAAAAGCTCATTTACACGAGCAGTCCTTGTGTCGTTTTCGACGGAAAAGAGAAAAACGGGGTTGATGAGTCCGTTCCGTATCCTGACCGTTGGTTGGCACATTATCCGCACAGTAAAGCGGTTGCGGAAAAAATGATACTCAATCATAACGGCTGCAAAGGACTGCTGACCTGTAGTTTGCGGCCGCATCTGATTTGGGGGCCCGGCGACAAAAATCTGATTCCGCGGCTTCTGGAACGGGCACTTTCCGGACATTTGCATCGAGTCGGCGACGGTACCAATCTTGTCGATACCATTTACGTCGACAACGCAGCGGAGGCGCATCTTCAAGCGGCGGACGCTCTCGCGGCAGGAAGCCCCGTTGCAGGTTCTGCCTATTTTCTTTCGCAGGGGGACCCGGTTAATTGCTGGAAGTGGATTGATGAACTTCTTGATTTGGCAGGACTTCCTCCGGTCCGAAAGGCTGTTTCCCTCAACCATGCCTGGATTGTGGGAACGTTCCTTGAAAAAGTGTACACGTTCTGCCGATTCACCGGTGAGCCGGTTATGACCCGTTTTTTAGCGACGCAGCTTGCCTTGTCTCACTGGTTTGACATTTCACGGGCACAACGGGATTTTGGTTACACGCCAACGGTTTCGACCACGGAGGGAATGCACCGTCTGAGGCAATACTTTCAGGAATTGGAAATCAACAAAACAGTCCGCCGTACCTGTCCGACGGAAGAAACCCGGCATTGATGATTTTCGCGGTGTCCTTCCTCGTACCGTTATGATTTCCTCCTCCTTTATGAGTCACATTTCCCGTGCGGTCACGTCCGGCTCTTTTTCGAGTTGTCCATGAACATACTGCGGTACCCGGCACTGAAAAATCGCCTTTTCTCCATCGTAAATCCGTGACAGAATTTCCCCTTCTTTCGCAAGGTACGCCGCCAACCGGCCGTTCGACACCGGCATCACGACTTCCAGACATCGAAATTCCCGACTCAAGACATCACTCACTGCGAGCGTCAGTTTGTCCAGTCCGTCACCGGTTTTGGCACTGATCGAAATTGCCTGCGGATAAAGATTCATCAGCCGGTCGAGTTTTTCCGGCGGCTGAACCTGATCCGTTTTATTCAGTACAAGCACCGTGTCTTTGTGTTCAATGCCGACATCTTCAAGCACACGAAACGCCGACGCAATCTGGGCCTCGACATCAGGATGACTCGCGTCGGCCACATGAATCAGGACATCCGCTTCATTGGCTTCTTCCAGTGTGGCACGGAAACTGGCGATGAGATGGTGCGGCAAATCGCGGATAAAACCAACGGTGTCGCTAAGCAAAACGGGACCCCAGCCGGGAAGCTGCCAACGTCGGGTCCGTGTGTCGAGCGTTGCAAAGAGGAGGTCTTTCGCGAAAACATCGGAATGAGTCAGCGTGTTGAGCAGTGTGCTTTTGCCGGCATTCGTGTAACCGACAAGACATGCCGACCGCGACTTTTTTCGTGACGCCACTTCACGTTTCCGGCGTTCGTGAATCTCCTGGAGCTGCACTTTTAGTTCGGCAATTCGTTTTTGCGCAATCCGGCGGTCCATTTCCAACTGTTTTTCTCCGGCTCCTCGCTGCGTTCCCACCCCGCCGCCGAACTGACGCTCCAAATGCGTCCACATTTGTTTCAGACGCGGAAGCGAATACTCCAACTGCGCCAGTTCCACGGCGAGCCGAGCCTCACGGGTTTTGGCCCGTGAAACAAAAATATCGAGAATCAATTCCGTCCGGTCAATCACTTTGACTTTCAATTCCTTTTCAAGGTTACGAGCCTGAGCCGGACCGAGATCATTATCAAAAATGACGACATCCACATCAAGAGGGGTAAGAAATTCCTTGAGTTCATCGACTTTTCCGCGACCGAGATATGTCGTAAAGTCCGGCTTCGGACGTTTTTGTGTCAAGCGTCCCACGACCGTGGTTCCGGCGGCTTTGGCGAGACCTTCCAGTTCCTCAAGCTCCTCGTCCGTCACCGGCATTCCTTCGGTAAACACGCCGACAAGAAAAGCCCGCTCGCTTCGGACGCTTTCCGTCCGCGCGGTTTTGTCGAGATGTGTGGAGGCGTCGTAAGTTTCCGCAAACGGAGACAAAGGATCAATAGCTTCTTTTTTATTCCATGTCATAACAATTTCACCAATACAGCAAGCAAATAAGATAAATACAAACAGAAAATATTCCCACTGCGGCGCAATCAACAAGACTACTGCACCTTATGGAAAATCAAAACAATGCCGGGGAAATCGCTATCTTTTCATGGGAGTGAAATTTTTAAAAGAAAAAGTTCTTCATTCTGACCTTTGTGACAGTTAATATATCGGAATGAGAATCCGTGTCAAGCGGCGTTATTGAAAAGAACTCAATGATTTTAGCATAGGAAAACCGCCAAGGACAGCGATCACCGGCTATCTCACGGTCCATCTTCTGAAACTTCCGATTCCGGTTCCCGAGGCATGGATTCGTCATCACTGACGGTTTCCTCGTCAAGCGGTTTTCCCTCTATTGGTTCGGACTCGGATACCTCTCCTTTTTCTTCACCGGGAATCTCTTCCGCTTCGGCAAAAGACTTTCCAAGTTCAATCCCCCAGAGTGTCCCTCCGGTTTTGACTTCCACCGAACGGTCGTGAATTTTATGAATGACGCACCGTGTGGAGCCGATGTCAAATTCCTCGCCCTCGTGGAGTTTGTACTTTTGTCCCTCCGTACGCAGGGTGACCCAAACCTGCGGCTTGCCGTTAATCCAGGTGATGGCGTTAATATAAGTGTACGGTGTCGGATTGACACGCCGCGGTGCCGCGGGCGGCACGGGCCGTTCCTCCCGACGTGGCGGCGGAACATAAGCCGCGAAAAAATTCCGGCGGGCAACCGTTTGTGTCATCTCCGGCCACGGCACCTCCGCCATGAGCGGGTTTGATGCCGTTACAAGTTCCGTATTTTTTGTGCCGGGAATGTTCAATGCTTCAATTTCAATGACCAGATCAAGTTTTTTCGCATCATCCACCGGTTTCATACTGACGGACCGGATGAGGTGAAGCTGATTGACACTGTAAAAACGGCGGAAGAAGTCACCGAGTTGAGTGAATGTTCCCTGGGCCCGAATCGAAAACTGGTGACTACGGTACTGATCTTCGGACTGTCTGCCCGTTTTGACGGCACGCACCGCTTTTTGCTGGATGTCACGCTTTTCAAAACCGGCATTTCCTGTCAAATCAAGGAGCCAGTTCTTGTAAAGAAAAGCGGCTTTGTCGTTGTCGTTGGGGAGTGCCGACTGTATATCGGTTTCCAATTGCTTCACGCTGGTTTCCGCACGTTGGATTCGGTCGTTCAGCTCCTGAACTTTTTCGCCAAGCACTTTTTTTTGATTCAGTTTGACCGTCACGGAACTTCCAAAGAGGTAGTTCAACATCGGAATGGAAATCGCCAAAAGGAGTACTCCGGTAAAAAGCATCAGAATTTTTTCCCGTTTGGCGGAGGCGGCTTGGGAGGAACTCATGATTTCACCTCGCTGTTCGTGGCATCTGTTTTTTCCTCTTCCGGCATGGTGTCGCCGGACGGAGAATCCACTGGCTCTGTATGATCAGGTTCGGGAACATCAGGCTTTACGTCGGGAGAATTGGTCTCTTCCGGTTTTTCGTTATTTTGACCGGATTTATTGTCTTTTTCGGTTTCCTTTTCCTCAATTTTTTCTGTCGGATCCGCCTTTTTGACGGACTTTTCTTTTGCCGAAACCGCAAGCACCGTAATGTCAAAAGTGTATGGATAGTCTTTGGCGTTGGAAAGTTCGGTCGTTTTTTGACTCCGCAGTTGGTGAGTGTCATCCCAGAGCGAGGTTTCCAATATCGGAACAACGCGGGCATTTTTGACGGTTCCCTGGAACTTCATTTCGCCCGTACCGTCAACGGCACGAAGCTGAAGCGATGTCAGGAGCGTGTCTTCCGAGGCCGGAATCTTTTCACTCAGCCAGGCAAGTTCCTGAAGCCAGAGAATCTGATTCTTCTTCCAGTTCGCGACCGCTTCCGCCTGATTCCGTTTCTGTTCTTTCATGGCAACGGTGTTTTCGAGAGTGGCGACTTTCGATTGGAGAGTGCCCACCTCCTGCTCCAGATTGGTCCGCCGGAAATAACCATACCCGATCAATGCGGTAAAAAGGAGAAACAGAAACATGATCGCGGCCGCAATTAATTGACGCTGTTGCCCTGACTCTTTTTTCCGCTTCGGGCTGACAAAATCCAGGGGACTCGGCTTATTGGCATTCGGAGAAAAGATTCCGGCAACAAGCGGAACAAAAACCTCCGAAAACGGCGGAAGCTGCTTTTTAATCTCCCCTGATCTGGCGATATTTTCCCAGAAATCGACCACATCCACCGGAAGTTGAGTGAATTGGGAAATAGAATCCGCCATCTGCTGATACACGGAAGACTCGCCGGAAAGGACTATTTTGTCGATTTTTTGTACAGCGGCAATTTGTGTGCCTGAAAACAATGTCTTTTTGATTTCCGGGAAAAGATCACCACTCCAATCCGGATTTTTTTTCCCGAGTTTCTCTTGAAAATCGTCCGAAAAAATCACGGAACGGACAAAAACAGGATACCCTTGATAAAGGACTGAAAATGTCACGGTTTTTCCTGAAAATTCCATTAGAAGGCTTGTCGTGCCGATGGAAAACCGTTCATTTTTCGTGAAAAGTGCCGCCGTTTCAAAGGGAGCCACGACAATCCGTTTAAGGTTCAGTCCGGCAAAAGTGCAGATTTCCGTGATTTCAGTGAGTTTGGCTTTACTGAGCGTCGCGCCGAGAACGGTTTTCTTTCCTTTTTCGATCTCAGGAAGGAAAAAAACATCGAACGGAGTTGCCGTGTCAAATTCGCTAAACTCTTTGCCGGCAATGAATTTCGCCATTTCGGGGATTTCGTCGTCCGGTACCGGAGGAAAGGTCAGCGGGCGAAGTTCAATGGCACTTCGGCTGAGGACAACCACCGTGTCGGTTTTGCCCAATTTCTCATTTTGAATAAAGTGCTTTAAATTTTCCTTGTGCTGATTCGGCGAAGAAGAATTGTATGAAATCCGTACTGCTCGATCGAACAAAGGCCGACCTTTCGTTCCTTTCGCAGTCACGGCAAGAATATGGTGTTGATCCCAACTGACAGCTATCCAATTTGACATTTGTACAAAAATATATAAGTTTCTACAGCAATGTTCCGATTCTAAAATGGTTCTCTCACTACCAAGTTTAACAAAAAATACGGCAAAAAGAATCGTAAATTGCGGAAAATGGAGAAAAAAACAGGAGAATTCTCAACAAAATTGCAGGAAAAGCGTCTCTCTGATTGAACGACCAGGTGATTAGGATTAAAATAACAGGAGAGTTTGTTTTGGCCGGAACCCGTTGCGGACGGAACATCAAAGGAAAATGTAAGGTAAAATAGAAAAACCATACCACTAATCACAAAGAAGGTGACTACAATGAAAAAAATGAAGAGTACCGTGCTGCTGATTGCGGCTTTTTGGGGAATCGTTTGTGCGGGAATTTTCGCGAGGCCGTCTGCGGTTGGTGCCGCAGAATTCAAGCCTGTGGCCGTGATTTCCCTGACGGATGCGGACACGTTCATCAAAACGGCCAAAGACGTGACCGCCAAAGCAGGATTTCCTGATGTCATGGCCTCATTTGAACAATTTGTCGGCGGCATTGAGGTGTTCAACAAAACCAAACCGAAAGGGATCGTCATTCTTTCGGATGGTGAAACATTTCAGGGATACGCTTTTGCTCCGGTGACGGATTTCACCGAACTCCCGATGGCTTCGACGCTTGAGCTGGAAAATCCGTCGGAAGGAACATACTTGCTGACACTTCCTAATGAATGGTCGGTTCACTTCAAGCAGGAAAAAGAGTGGCTTTTTGTGAGTCTGACGGAACTTCCGAAAACATTGCCTGCCGACCCGTCGGTGTATCTCGGCGGTTTGGAAAAAAAATACCTCGCCTCCGTGGAAATCAATGTGGAGAATCTTCCGAAGCAGGTTTGCCTCAGTCTGTTGGATGTTGCAAGGGTGATGATCGGTATGACGATGACGGATGAAAACATCCGGGTCAATTTCGATTCCGCCATTGATCAGGCGGAAAAAGCTCTGGATCAGGTCAAAATGATTCGTTATGGTTTTTTGATTGACCCGGTCACATCGGATATGGTGTTGGAAGCGTACGAAGAAGTGTTTCCCGATACCGAATTTGCCGAATTACTCCAGCAACAATCGAAAAGACAAACCGGTTCCATTGGGTTCTTCCGTCCGGAGGATTCCTTGCTGGCAGGTATTTTGGCCTTTCCGATTATGGAGGAACAGAAAGAACAGCTTCAGTCGATGACAAAATTATACTTCTCTCAGTTCCGTGAAGGACATGAGGGAGTGGGACTTGACGAAAAAGATTCGGAACTTCTCGGACAACTGATCGACAACCTTGAAAACGCGGTTTCCGGCACGATTGACGCCGGAAAATTTGATGCCGGATTTTCCATACTGAATACGTCCACGGTTCTGGGAATCACCACTGCGGCGGAAGGGGAAAAACTGGCGGATTCCCTGAAACGTTTCGTGGAGGAAATTGTTGAAAAAATCCCTGCGGAAGTGGGAGAGCACCTCAAAATCAGTGTGGAAAAGTACAAAGGGTATCAACTGGCCTCTTTCGTGTTTCCGTTGGCGGAATGCGGTTTTCCCGAACTTCCCGATACATCGAAAAACATCAGTCTGACATTGTCGTTTGGTACCAGGAATGACTCTCTTTGTTTTGCCGCAGGAGTGAATCAAAATGTCACCGCCGACTTGAAAAAAGCGATTGATGCGTCGCAAACACCGGTAATTCTTCCTGAAACGGTTTATGTGATCGCCCCGGCGGCGATTACAAAGATCGCCAAAACATGGGTGCCGCAACTTCTCGAAGAAGGAGAATATACGGATGCGGTGAAAGCGGTGAAATATATACTGGCCGTGTTTGAAGAATGTCCGCGTGATGCAACCATCACGGCGAGCCACGTATACAACGGTTTGACCGTGACCGGAAAACTTACGGTGAGTGCGAAACTGTATCCCGTGATTGCAAAACTCCTCAAAATTGTATTGGAGTCTAAGTCCGCCACCGTCCATGAAGACGTTAAGATGTTCGAACTTGATGAAGTTGAAGAGCTTGAGGAAATTGAAAAGTCCGGCAACGGACAATAGGACATCAATTATAATTTTAATGTCGACTCAGGTTGATTGATATTTTCCGTGAAAAACGTGAACCGTTCAAGGAACCCCCAAACCAGATTGGTCTCTGCGGTTTTGCAGAGTCCAAAAGCTATTAAGCTATTACCAATATCAGTGCGGTTATCTTCCGGGGTTCTGCGGATCACTCCGTCCGTGCCAGTTTGCGGACCACCGTCGGAAGGATACCGCCGTTTCGGTAGTAGAGTATCTCCATCGGGGTATCAATGCGGACTTTGACAGGGAAAAGAATTCTGTCGCCGTTTGATTTCGTTGCTGTAATCATAATATTGCCGCCGGGAGCAAATTTTTCACCTATCGGCTCCAAATCAAACAATTCCTCACCGGTCAGACCGAGCGACTGCCAAGTTTCACCCGGCATCAACTGAAGCGGTAAAACTCCCATTCCCACCAAATTCCCGCGATGAATCCGCTCAAATCCTGACGCAATCACCGCCCGAACCCCAAGAAGCATGGTTCCTTTCGCCGCCCAGTCACGGCTGCTTCCTGTACCATATTCTTTTCCCGCGAGTACCACAAGGGGAATATTTTCTGTGCGATATTTTTCCGCCGCTTCAAATACCGACATAACAGTATCTTCCGGCAAATATCTTGTGATGCCGCCTTCTTTTCCGGGAACAAGTTGATTACGGATACGGATATTTGCAAATGTGCCGCGAGTCATCACTCGGTCGTTACCGCGGCGCGAACCATAGCTGTTGAAATCCTTCTGGGAGACACCGAGTTCCTGAAGATACCGGCCGGCGGGACTGTCCGGCTTGACCGCTCCCGCCGGAGAAATGTGGTCGGTTGTCACCGAATCTCCCAGAACAATCAAGCAACGTGCCTTTTGAATGGGCGGCATCGGTGACGGTTCTGCCGTCAATTCCGCGAGAAACGGCGGTTCCTGAACATACGTACTGTTTCGATCCCACGGAAAAAGCTCCGATATAACGGTAGGAATGTCGTTCCACTGAGGGCAAACCTCCGCGACCTCCGCATAACGTTCCCGGTAAAGATTCGGATCAATCGCCGATTGGACCGCTTCGGCGACTTCTTCGTTTGCAGGCCAGATTTCCCGTAAAAAGACAGGATTTCCGGCAGCGTCGTGTCCGAGCGGATCGTGTTCCATGTCGAAGCAAACCGTTCCGGCAATGGCATACGCCGCGACCAGCGGCGGCGAAGCAAGATAGTTTGCCCTGACGAGCGGATTAATACGGCCCTCGAAATTCCGGTTTCCGCTTAACACCGCTGCAACGGTGAGATCGTTTTCCGTGATCGTTTGAGCCACCGCTTCCGAGAGCGGACCGCTGTTACCGATACAAGTAAGACAGCCGTACCCCACTGTTTGAAAACCGAGCAAATTTAACGGCGTATCCAATCCGGCACGTTGAAGATAATCGGTGACGACCCGCGAACCGGGGCCGAGACTCGTCTTGACCCACGGCTTGACTGTAAGGCCTTTGTCCACAGCCTTTTTCGCCAAAAGTCCGGCTGCCATCATCAGATTCGGGTTACTCGTGTTGGTGCAACTGGTGATTGCCGCAATCACGACAGCCCCATGAGTGATTTTTGCAACATCATCCGTCGAATTCCTTAAAACCGAAAGTCCGAAAGTGGAAGCCTGCTCCTTCATCTTGGATAACGGCACACGATCCTGCGGACGTTTCGGACCGGCAAGCGACGCCTCCACCGTGTGGAGGTCGAGCTGCAGCGTCCGGGTGTATTCTGGAATTTGTGCGTTTTTCTCACGAAAGAGCGATTGCAGTTTGGCGTATTTTTCGACCAGCCGGATACGGTGTTCGTCACGGCCGGTTTCGTACAAAAATTCAATCGTCTTCTCATCTATCGGAAAGTATCCCATTGTGGCACCGTATTCCGGTCCCATATTGGCCAGTACCGCCCGGTCAACAACGGACATTTCCGTGACCCCTTCACCGAAATACTCGACAAACTTTCCCACAACCCCTTCCTTGCGCAGGAGTTCCGTCACACAAAGCACAAGATCGGTCGCGGTGACTCCCGGTGGAAGTTTTCCGGTAAGTTCCAAACCGACAACCTCCGGCAAAAGCATGGAATAGGACTGCCCAAGCATGACCGCTTCCGCTTCAATCCCGCCGACGCCCCAGCCAAGCACCCCAAGTCCGTTGATCATCACCGTGTGACTGTCGGTTCCGACGACCGTATCGGGAAAAGCAATCATCAAACCGGACTTCCCGCATTTTTTCGTCATCACAACATCCGCAAGATACTCAAGATTCACCTGATGAATGATTCCGACCGACGGCGGAATCACACGGAAATTGTCGAACGCTTTTTGCGCCCAGTGCAAAAGAGCGTAACGCTCTCCGTTCCGCTGAAATTCCAGGTTGATATTCTCCTGCATGGCCTCGCCGGAAGCGTAAAAATCCGTCTGAATCGAGTGGTCAATCACCAAATCCACCGGAATCAGCGGATTAATTCTTTTCGGGTCACCTCCGATCCGCTGCATTGTGTTCCGCATCGCCGCAAGATCGACCACCGCCGGAACACCGGTGAAATCCTGAAGAATCACACGCGACGGCTTGAACGGAATGGAAATCTCCCCGGAAGAATGTTGCGACCAGGCCGCCGTGTTGCGGACATCTTCCTCCGTCACCTCAAAACCGTCACAATTGCGGAGAACCGATTCCAACAGAATGCGAATCGAAAACGGAAGTTTCGCCAGTTGCGTCAGCCCCTGTTCCTCCAACGCCGCGAGCCGTGTGTAAAAATAGTCCGTTTGGTCAAGCTGAAAAGAAGCGTAGGATTGAAAAGGGCCTTCATGTTTCATCAAATCACCTCAGAGAATAAACAAGCAAAACGGCATTAATTGTCACGAATTGAGGACAATTATAAGATGACTTCGTGAAAAATCCAGCCGGTACGTTCTGAATGTTTAATAAATAAGAATCCCCGGCAAAGCCGAAGAAATATTACCCGCAATGAAAAATACCGCATGTTCCCGGCCGATCCGTCTCTGCGTATTTTTGGCATACTGTCACAACGATTACTCAAACGACCTGAAACACGAGGGATACAGTCTGCGTAAATCATTAATCCGCTCCAGGAAAAAAATTCCCCAAAAAACGACAATTCCGCTTGACTTTTGGGATTGTTGTGTATAAAATACAGTTATCAGGTTGATTTGTGTCAATCTGTGTGTTAAATTTTCGTGAAATGTTTTCGAAAAGAATCAAACCATTTTTCCAAACAGGAGAAAAACCATGCAAAAATTCACTTTGTGTTCAAAATGTCAAGATGGGGGGGGGGGGTAGTCTGTACTGGTTCCCGTATTGCAGATGCAAGTGCTGTCGATGCGAAAAGTGCTGCAAACAATCCCCAAAACTCTTTTGTCCGTTCAAAATCCACTCTCTATTCCGGTTCTATTGTCCGCCCCGCTTTCACTCTTGTCGAGCTTCTTGTGGTGATTGCCATCATCGGGATTTTGATTGCTCTTCTTTTACCTGCGGTTCAGGCCGCCCGCGAAGCCGCAAGAAGAATGCAGTGTACAAACAATCTCAAACAGCTCGGTCTTGCGGTCCATAACTATGTGGATGCGGCCAAATCACTTCCCTATTATTGCAGTCCGGCGTCCGCAAGCAACACTCCGCTTCACGCTCCGACGGCGACAAACCAAAATGACATTTATGTCTGGTCGGGGCCGTCCTGGGTGCCGCGAATCTGGCTCTATACCGAACAAAATGCCTTGATCGAAAAAGCGATTTCGGAAGCGGCCGGGTTTTGGCAGAATAATTCCTGGAATTCCGGTGCGGCAGGATTGTCTTACCGGATGACGGAAGTGAGTTTTCTGGTTTGTCCGACACACGGCGGAGCTACGATTGTCACTTCCAATACAAATTATCAGAGATGGGCGGGTTGTTATGCCGCCAATCTGGGACCGACCGACTATGATCAGAATGAAATGACGGTTCCCGGTTCCAGCCCGGAACGGAAAATTAAATTTACGGCACCCTGGAAATGTCAGAAGGCGAGGAAATTTTCCAGCATGGCCGACGGGACCAGCAACACCATGCTGTTTGCCGAAGTGACTCCGCCGCAGGAGGAATGGGAAGGGGATTGTACCGTCGGCGATATTCGCGGCGGTCATGGAGCCGGATTTACCGCCTGGATTTCTCCGAACAGCAAAGGCGGAGATGTGATTTGGTCGGCGGCAGCCAGATATCCGGAAAATCGGATCGGTGCTCCGGGAAAACGGGGAAGTGCGACCGAAGGAAATCCGGTCAATCAGATCATTGCCGCCCGAAGTTATCATACCGGCGGTTTGAACGCCTGTATGGGAGACGGTTCCGTTCAATTTGTGTCCGACACCATCTCTCTCGACAACTGGCGTGCGGCGGCATCCGCGGACGGCGGCGAGTCGGCAGGACTTCAGTAATCTTAATCTTTAGGAGAAATGTATCGTGCGTAAACTTGCTCTTGTTTTTTTGGGGATGTTACCGGTCCTGTTTGTGATTGCATTGGCCGGATGCAATCCATCGGGATGCCGCGTGACCATTCAGGGAAATGTTACGATGGACGGCACGCCGCTTGACAAAGGGACAATGACCTTTTTTCCGGCAGGAAGCGGTGTTTCTTCCGGCGGCTCGATTGACAAGGGACGCTACACTTCCGAACTCATGCCGGGACAATACGTCGTTCAAATCACGGCGAACAGGGAAACAGGAAAAAGGATTCCTTCGCCGTACAGTGGCGAACCGCCGGCCAAGGAATATGAACAGTACATTCCCGCCCGATACAACACGAAGTCGGAGCTGACGATTGAAGTGGGAAATCAACGCCGTCAGGAATTCCATTTCTCACTGGAATCAAAATAGAGGGAATGGACAGTCGGCAGGGACAGGTCTGGACAGAATATTGGTTTTCTGTTATCCTTTTTCTTGCGGGTAACGATGCAAGCCGTTGCCGGAGAATGGACAGAAAACCAACATTTTTGAGGTAAGACTGTGCGTACTTGTTTTTTGATCGTCATTCTGTTTTTGGGTTCATGGATGAACCTCGTTTCGGCGGGAGAGATTTATGATTCGCCTGTGATTCGCGACTGGATGCAGCAGGATCACCGCAAGGAACCGGCGGATGCGGATTACATTCGCATGGGTGAGCAGCGTCGGGAACAACGGCTCAAAACACTGAAGGAAACATTTCCGCAGATCGTGTTTGTCAAACATTTTGATCTCGGCGGTTCCCATTACGCTTACACCGAAGCCCAGAGTGATGCTCAGGCGGAACGGAATTTTATCCCCGGTACGGCCCTTTGTCTGCTCACGCTTACTTCTTCAGGAGAGTACGAAGAACAGACGCTGATTTCCGACCCGAACGGTGTGATCCGTGATCCGGCGGTCTCCTGTGACGGGGAAACGATTGTGTTTGCGTGGAAGAAATCTGATCTGCTGGATGACTATCATCTTTATGACTATCAAGTCCAAACCGGCGAGGTTCGTCAGTTGACGTTTGGATTGGGGTACGCGGATTACGAACCGTGCGTTCTTCCCGACGGCGACATCGTTTTCAACTCGACACGGTGCGTGCAAATCGTCGATTGCTGGTGGACGGAAGTGTCGAATCTTTACCGCTGCGACAAGGACGGACATTTCCTGCGGCGGCTTTCTTATGATCAGGTCCACACCAATTTTCCGGCGATTCTTGACGACGGCCGCATCATTTACACCCGCTGGGACTACAATGACCGCGGTCAGATTTTTCCGCAGGCTCTTTTTCAGATGTACCCCGACGGGACAGGGCAGACGGCCTTTTACGGGAACAACTCATGGTTTCCGACGACGCTTCTGCACGCCCGCGGTATTCCGGGCAGCAACGGCAAGGTGGTGGCCGTCTTTTCCGGACATCACAACAGGCAGTACGGAAAGCTCGGAATCATTGACGTCAGCAAAGGACGCGAAGAAAATTCCGGCACACAGTTGATTGCTCCGATCCGTGAAACCGCCGCGGACCGGATTGACGCCTGGGGACAACAAGGAGACCGCTTCGCCTTTCCCTATCCCGTCAATGAGCATGAATTTCTCACCGGTTACCATCCTGACCCCAATGCCGGTCACACCATCAAGCTCCCGTTCGGAATTTACTGGATCAATGAAAACGGCGAGAGGGAATTACTGGCTTATGATCCGGCCGTTTCCTGTCATCAACCGGTCCCGGTTGTTCCCCGTACACCGCCGTATCAGCGGCAATCCCCGGTGGACCACACCCTTGACTACGGCACGTTCACGTTACAGGATGTTTATTCCGGCCCCGGCATGGAAGGTGTCCCGAAAGGAACCGCCAAAACACTTCGGGTGATTGCTCTCGATTTTCGCAGTGTGGGAATCGGACGTAACGGAAATCACGGACCTGCCGGCAGTGCCTTGATCAGTACGCCGGTTTCCGTCGGAAACGGAACCTGGGACGTGAAAATTCCGCTGGGAGACACACCCATCTATGAAGACGGTTCGGCAAGTTTTCTTGTTCCGGCGAAAACACCGCTCTATTTTCAGGTGCTTGACGCCAATGGTCACGCCATTCAAACCATGCGGTCCTGGGCGACCCTTCAGCCGGGAGAGGTCTTTTCGTGCGTCGGATGTCATGAGGACAAAAATACGGTTGTGACGTCGCAGAAAACGACGGAAGCGTTGAAAAAAGGCCCCAGGCCGCTCCAACCGTTTTACGGAAAACCGCGGGGATTCAGTTTCATTCGGGAAATTCAGCCGATTCTCAATCAGCATTGTGTGGAATGTCACAACGACCCGAAGATTACGCCCGGTTCTCAACAGAGGCCGGCGAAAACAGAGGAGCGGATTTCATTCAGTCTCAAGGAGGATCCGGTACCCGACCCGCTTGCCCAACGGCATTGGCCGCTTTCCTATCTGAACCTGACCAATTCCCGTCAGCAGAAGGACGGAGCCTTTTACGGTTTCCAGACACCGCTTGTCAACTGGATCAATGTTCAGGAGTCTCCCGCGATGCTGCCGCCGTATCAGGCGGGGGCTGCGAAAAGCGGTCTTATGAAGATGCTTGACCCCAAACTGGCGGAAAAGGGGGAAACACACTACGGTGTCGAACTTTCCCGGGAAGAACTCGACAAACTGGCTCACTGGATGGATTTGCTGGTTCCGGCTTTCGGGGACTATGCGGAAGGAAACCTCTGGAACAAAAACGAAAAAGAAAAATACGCTTACTACGAAGCGAAACGGCGGGAAATGCACAAACTTGACGCGGTCAACATTCAGCGGTTTGTTGCGTTTCATCAGTCGGGAAAAAAGATGCCGCCGGAGGAGTCCGCGGCTCCGGGTCCCTATCGCAACGTGGCAAAGAATACCGGCACGGCGGATTTTCCGAAGGCGTCAAGTCATAGCGTTTGCCGGAATGAAGAGGCGTTTGCCGCGTCCAATGCCATTGACGGAAACACTTCGAATCAGGGACACGGTGATGCGTTTCCGAGTTGGGGACCGGATCAGGATGTCCCTGATTTGTGGTGGCAGGTGGACTTCGGCA
>JAISQK010000375.1 GCA_031274255.1 Planctomycetaceae bacterium
GTGTTTCGGCTTCACTTCACCCGGGTAATTGTCCATGTTTTCCGGCACACCGTCGCCCGGTTTCCACGAAAAATCCTCAAGCCGTTTCGGACGTTTCGCCAGATAATCCGCCAGAAAACGCTGTTCCTCCGGTACCTCGGTCATCAGTTTTTCGGCCAAATCCTTCTGTGCGTCGGTAAGAATCGCCTCAATTTCTCGCTGCCCCCGAAGTGCCAGGGAAATCAGTTTTTCGTTAAACCATTTCATCTCCTCCGCAACCTGATCAAGTTTGGTTTGCCTGTCCCAGTTCCCGTCCACGGTATGCAATGAAGGCGACAATTGTTCTCTTCTTTGTTCCATCAACAAAAGCAGCTCCAAACGTTCCCGGCTGAACTTTTGGACGACGGCGTCGGCCTTTTCCTTTTGCTCCGGAGTGAGATTCAGCACCGCCAGATTTTCCGAATGGAACGCCCCGCCGAATATTCCGCCGAACCTTTGGAACCGGTTCCGATTCAGTTTTGCGGCGGCTTCCGCGGGAAACGATTCCTGAATCGTCTTATTGATGATGCTGTTAAGCACTTCTACATATCCTGCCATATCTTTGGCCATGTCGGAGATTTTTTCCGGAGAAAACGTATGGAATTGCTCATACGGATATTTGTCGGAAATATTTTTTTCCAGAAGGAAGACTTCTTCCATTTTTTGCCGGGAATTCCGGTGCAGTTCCGGTGTGATTCCCATGTCTTCCGGGGCGGTCTTTATAAGATAACGTGCCGCTATCGTTCCCTGCCAAAGCGTTTCGTTGAGTGTCACTTGCTGTTGCCACAGTGCCGGAACAGCCGGAATTTCCAGCGTATCCAGTCGAAGCGGTTCCACTTCCGTCATTTCCTGTGTCCGAGAAGTCGGAACAAAAAGAAACATCATTATCATGAAACTCAACATGATGTTTAACAATCGGACAAGACAATCCGGCATGGTTTTCTCCTTTGGAACATGAAAAGGCGGAATCGTGAACATGGATCCCGTAACAGGACACCAACGCGTTCCATTCTATTCCACCGTGACGCTTTTGGCAAGATTGCGGGGACGATCCACGTCGCACCCGCGAAGCACTGCGATATGATACGCCAGAAGCTGCAAGGGAATACTCGTCACGATCGGCTGAAGAAAATCTTCCGTCGGCGGAATTTCGATCACGTCGTCGGCCAGTTTTTCGATTCCTTTGTCTCCCTGTCCGACCACCGCAATGACCGGTCCGCCGCGGGCCTTGATTTCCTGAATGTTCGAGAGCACCTTTTCGTAAACAGCGTCCTGCGGCACGATGAAAACGCTGGGAGTGTTTTTGTCCACCAGTGCGATGGGGCCGTGCTTCATTTCCGCCGCCGGATAACCTTCCGCGTGAATGTAGCTGATTTCCTTGAGTTTTAACGCCCCTTCCAATGCGGTCGGAAAATTGTACTGACGTCCGAGAAAGAGAAAATCGCGTGCGTCGGCATATTTTTCCGCGATTTCCCTGACATGACTGTTGACATCCAGAGCTTTGGCCGCCTTGTCCGGCACTTCCTCAATCGACTGAATGATCCGCAAGCCCGCCTCAAAACTGACATTCCGCGTCCGTCCGAAGTACAACGCGAGGAGTCCGAGAGCAAGGCACTGCGACGTGAACGCTTTCGTCGAGGCCACTCCGACTTCCGGTCCGACGTGAAGATAAATTCCTCCGTCTGATGTTTGCGCGATACTGCTTCCGACGACATTGCAAATCGACAGCGACAAAATCCCTTTCCGCTTCATTTCCCGAAGTGCCGCAAGAGTGTCCGCCGTTTCACCGCTCTGCGTGATCGCAAAAAGGAGAGTGTCGGCATTGATCGGAGGATTCCTGTATCGGAGTTCGCTTGCATACTCCACCTCCACCGGAATCCGGGCAAACGCTTCAATCTGATATTCCCCGACAAGAGCCGCATGCCAGCTCGTCCCGCAGCCGGTGAGCAAAATCCGTTCAATCCGCCGCAACTGCCGCGGGGTGATCTGCCGCAAAACCCCGAAATTCGCCGTGGCTTCGTCATGATTGATCCGTCCGCGAAGGGTGTTGCGGAGAGCTTCCGGCTGCTCGAAAATCTCTTTAAGCATGTAATGGGCAAATCCGCCAAGATCAACATCGTTGCTGCTGAGCGTCAATTCACAGATGTTCGGCTGAACACGTCCCTGGTCGCGGTGAATCACATGGAAGTCGTTCCGCGACAGAATCACAATTTCATGATCGGATAAGGTCACGATTTTCTCTGTGTAGCCGACAAACGGGGACGGATCACTGGCGATGAAGTTTTCGCCGTTTCCGACACCGATCGTCAGCGGACTTCCAAGTTTTGCCCCGCACAGAATTTCCGGGTAGTCGCGGAAAAGAATCCCTAAACCATACGTCCCGTTCAACGCGGCAAGTGTGGTGCGAATCACCTCCACAAGCGGCAAATACTGATGTGCCGACATCTCTTCCGGTGACAACCTCCCTTTTTTTTCGTACATTTTTTGTAAATTGTGCGAAAGGAGATGGGCAATCACTTCCGTGTCGGTTTGCGATTTAAAGGTGTAACCTTCCTGTTCCAGCATGATTTTCAGTGTACGGTGATTTTCGATGACACCATTATGTACGATAATCACGTCAGGCTGGTCCCCCTTTCCGCCGCAGTGAGGATGGGAGTTTTCCTCCGACGGCACGCCGTGCGTTGCCCAGCGAGTGTGTCCGATACCGATACGTCCCGGCGTTTGGCCGTCTTGAACCATCGTTTCCAGCGACTTGACACGTCCGACCGTTTTTGCGATTTTGACGTTTGTTCCGGTGTCAAAGGTGGCGATTCCGGCACTGTCGTAACCTCTGTATTCCAAACGCTTCAGGCCGGAAAGAAGAAAATCGGATGCCTCGTGACCGCCAACATATCCTACAATACCGCACATAAATGATTCTCCGCCGCATCCCATTATTTGAATTTTGTATAGATAAAACAATATTTGCTTTGTGTCTATTATGCAAGAATAACGCCGGGCACCGTGAGATGCGGCACTTTTTACCTTGCGTTCAGGAGAAATACGAAAAAATGTTTCATGATTCTATCTATTCTGTGCAATTTAACATTTTTTCGGGCGGAATCCGCCGGAATGGTATTCGTCCCGGCTGACATCTTCCTGGATCAGGCCGAGAACGGCAATACCGTTTTTGTCGGCAAAATCGATCACGTCTTGCTGCCCGACAAAAATGGAGCGGTCGGCCTCAATGGCAAGCACTTTTCCTCCGGCGGCAGCGATATTTTTGACCGTCTGCATCCCGAAACAGGGAAGATCGAACCGCATGTCCTGCTGCGGCTTGGCAACTTTAATGACCGTAAAACCTTTACAAAGATTTCCGGAACGCAAAATACATTCATCGGTTCCCTCAAGGGCTTCAATCGCGACAACCGACCGGTCTTTCACCGTCACCGTCTGACCGATGTCAAGGCGTCCCATTTCTTTGGCGATTTTCCAGCCGAACTGAATGTCCTTCCACTGAGCGGCTGTCGGGGCACGTCGGGTCAATAATTCACGTTTCACGAGCAACTCCGGGGCAATATCGGTTCCAGGCACCACTTGAATTCCGTAACGCTCAAAAGCATCGACACACGTCAGAAGCAGGGAATCAACCTTGCAGTCTTTTGTGCGGAAAATAAAATGCGGCGAAAACAACCGGATGGTGTAAAAATCGGGAAGATAACGAAAAATCAACAGCGGTCTGTGAAACGCGCGTTTCCAGACTCCGCCCGCCATCGTGACTTGCGGCACCTGATTCCTGCGGAGGAACCGGACAGCCTTCCCGAAGTTGCCGAACCCAATCCATGCGGATTTTTCGGAAAAGTCCAGCATTCTACGGTCGGTCTGACCATGAACGCAAAGGGAATAGACGGCGTACCCCTTCTGATTCAGAAACTCCGCAAGCAAAACAGGGTAGTTTCCATACCCGGCAATGATTCCTATTTTTTTCATCTCTCCTGTCATGACGTCATACTGACGCCGCTTTCCCGCATCCGTCACAGATTTCCTCCCTAAACATTTGCGTAATATACCTCAAATTCCCTAATCAATCAATATTAATCGGGGAATGAGGATAAGAGGCGGATCTGTTTTTTTGTGAAGAGGATCGCTCAGAACGGATGGTGCGGCATCTGACGCAAATAGGGCGGAAATTCTTTCGGCGGAACCGGTTGACCGTAGAGGTTCGCCCAGGCAAGGCGTTCACTTTCGGAAGCGTAATACTTCAGCCACACACACGGGTCATTGTCCACAGCGGAACAGTCCCAACGGAGTTCACCGGTGCGCTGTTCCAGTTTTTTCTCCCGCGACGGCAAAATGTCCCGGATGATCAGCCGGTAGAGTTCACGGTCATTGAGATGGTCGGTGAAATCCAGCACAATGTTCTTCTCATAGAGCCGGTCAATGACATCATACATAATACGGCTCAATTCCTTGTCATTCAACGTATCGGGAAGGGGCAGACGCAGTTCCGGTTCAAACCAGCGGTAAATCGGAAGAATCGGTGCGGTTTCCCAGGCCAGCATCGCCGCAAGGAATTCATTTTCATTGCGTAACGGCAAGTGCCGGACATTAACACAACTGATCGACTCATCATAATAAGGTTCCAGTTCCGCACGCAACTCGGCATTCCGCATCAGTTCGTCCGCTTCCTGAGAAAGTAAAGGCTCTCGCATCAAAGTGATTCTCCGTATTGTAGATAAGACATCCTGTTTGGGTTGATGCAACGGAACTCTCCGCTGCATGTTCTGATTGTTACTGTTTACTACGCTTCGACTTTAACAAATCTTGAAAAAATTTCAAGATTTGTTCGCCGAAAGTTCCTGAAATTATTTCTTTTGCGTGATCAAAAACCGCACAACCGTTATCTTGCAATATCGTTCCATAATGAAGCGGGTTTTTCCGTTTTATCGGGAAAGATTTCTCTGAAGACTTGACCCTGCCCCAAGGCACTACTCTTCAAGTGTGTCTGTCACGGCGGAAGAGTGTTGCGTACAGGTGTACTGGCCTGACATCAGCAGATACATCACCGCGTAAAGGCAGAGATGGTAGACGGAGATCAGAAACATGAGTATTGCAATCAATATGACCCAGACTCCAAGCATCACGGATTCCTGAAACACCCGGTCTCCCGCCGCGGCAAACATCAGCATCGACAATATCATACTGGGGAGATAGTGAAGCAGGACAACCAGAACCCCTTTGAAAGTGCTTCCGCGGCTGATTTTCGGCGACCACCTCAAGGCACGGAAAGAGGAGATGTTCTGGTCGATAATCAAAAGCGGTCCCCATGCGAATCGGAAACACATCCAGAAAACCAGGATGTAAATGATGGTGGTGAGGATAGACTCAAAGACAGTAGAGTTTCTGAATAACACAAAAAATACTCCCGTTACCACATTCACAGCGATCATCAGCCCCAAAAACATCAGGCAGAGGATAACCATGTAACAGGTGCAGGAAATGCTTTTTTTCAGCCCCTTGGCGAAATACTCGATACTGAAACGTCCGTGTTTGGCAATTCCGAGCAGACTTCCCAGGAATCCGAAAATCAGCATCAAGCACACCAGGAAAGTGCAGATAAGGAAAAGGGCAGCCGTCCGGAAATCATGAATGGAAGTCCCGATAATAATCATGAAACCGTACCATCCGCCGACGATGACTCCCGTCAGCACGCCGAGCAGCAGGTAGGAAAAGATTTTGCCGGTGAAATTTCGGAATGTTTCGGCGACGGTTTTACGGAACCGGAGTTTTACGGGGGTGACTTCCTCGTTGATCGGTTCCGCGATATCGGTGTCACGGAAGTCATGCGGCGTTTGAAACGGGTTGTCGGATTCGACGAAATCATCCTCCGCCCAGGACGAGACGGTGGAACCGGCACTGTCGAAAGCGTTATCCGATTGGGGCTTTGACGGATAAGAAGGAGAATACGGTGAAAGCTGCGGAATCACGGAATCTGCGGAAGAGGATTCGAGTGGGACCGGAATCACGGAAATCGCCTGACATTTGGGACAGGCCGCTTTTTTCCCGGCCGTGTCGTCCGGCACGCGAAGGATGGTTCCACAGGCGGAACACGGAAACTCGATGGACATTGATCGCCCTTTCTCAAAATGATGCTCAAAATGGTTAAAAACCTCCCGGTGCAAGCTCATTATACCGGAGACCGTTCCGAAAAGGGAGAGTGCTGAGACAAATAGAGATGAGATGATGCAGATAATGCAAAGCATCGTATGAAAAAGAGAATCATTGCCTCCGGGCAGCGTGCGGACGCTGCACCCCGGATGGGACTACCGTCCCGAAGCAATAACTCGCTCCCGTTGGTCGCTAATATCAATAGGCGGAAAAACGTATGCTTTCGGCCTCCAGT
>JAISQK010000007.1 GCA_031274255.1 Planctomycetaceae bacterium
TTTCCAGGTTGTGGATGACGTCAACATCTTCATGGACATTTACGATTCCGGTCTGAGTCACCGCAAACGTCCTTGGCGGTAAAACCGTAACGGAACAAATCAACAATGACAAATCAACACAAGGGATGGAGGTAAAAATCTCTCGTCAGGATCGTTTTGCGGGTTCTCCCGCAATAAAATTCTTACTTTTTCGAAACCGGGGTTGCACCCTTGATGTGAAATTGTTACACTACTGCATCGTAATATTAACTCCATTTGGTGACATTTTACAGGATGCAATCATGAAACGGAAAGCCGTTCTCCACATCGGAATTGACAAAACGGGATCAACGACAATTCAGAGTTTTCTTTTTCAAAATCGCGAAAAACTTTTATTAGGGGGAATACTTGTCCCTACTGTGTATACGGATAATGTAACACCTTATCCGCCGATTATTCAGCATGAAACACTGGCTTTTTGTTTTGGTAATTCTTCCGTACTAAACTGGCAATTTCATGAAAATCGAGGGGAAATAAAAAATGTATTCATTCCCAGGATGAAAAGGATCGAACAGCAGATCACTTCCCTGCCTTATCAAACCGTATTGTTTACCTATGAGGGATTTTCAGGATTAGACGATTCTTCGATTGTTGCATTGAAAAACTGGCTGGATCAATTCTTTGAGGATTTTCGGATCGTTGTTTATCTGCGGCGGCAACCGGAACTTCAAGTAAGTTTGTACTCACAACTCCATAAAGGTGCCTGGTTATTTAAAAATCATTTTGCCTTTGATATTGAAAGCAGAATATCCGCTAATTATATCAGTCAACACAGCCAATATCAGGAACTGCTTGACAGATGGAGTGCTGTTTTTGGAAAAGAGAAGGTGGCTCCAAGAATCTTTGACCGGAAGGAAATGGTTCAAAATGACCTGATCGCTGATTTTTGTGCTGCGATCGAAATTGATGAGAACGGTTTGGAACGGGTGCCGTCGCTGAATGAATCACTTGATGCGGAAGCGACGGAGTTTTGCCGCCTTTTAACTCCTTATTTGCCTCTTATTGAAAATTCGGAGTGGAAAATGCCTCGAGGTGAGTGGAGTGTCCGTATGGAAAAATTATTCGGCAAATCCGGCAACAAAGGGTATCACTTGAACCGTGAACAGGCGGAGGCGATCGTGGATTACTACCGGGAGTCGAACAACGCCGTGGCACGGGAATATTTCGGCCGCGAACAGCTTTTCAGTGACGATGTTTCGATGTATCCGGAGGAAACGAAGCCGCATCACCTGACCGTCGAAAAATGTGCGGAGATCACGGCGGTCATGTGGAAAGACCTCTACGCCACGCTGGAGGAGACCCGGAATGCTCTTGCGGAAACGCAGCATGAAGCCGCTCAATTGAAAAAGAAGCAGCGGAAACGGCTTCTTAACCGGACGAAACGGCTCCTCAAAAAAATACGGCGTTTTCCATTACGTGCGGTGCGGACGATCCGGGGGAAGGATCCCCTCTTTCGGAAAAAAACCGCGTGAAATCCATTATCCTTTATTCCTCTTCAAGCATCCGGCGGACTTTTGCCGGATCGCCGCCGTGTTCCGCGATCACTTGCGACACCCGGTCGTAACCGAGTTTCGGCACATGTGATGCGGCAAACGCAAGCGAGGACTCCAGCAGTTTCAGACACTTTTCACGGTTCGGCTGAAGCGTCTCCACGCATTTCGACCGGAACAGCGGCACCGCCCGCGTCAGAAGCGTCAGACTTTCCAGCAACGCCTCCGCAATGAGCGGTGAAAACGCATTCAGTTCCAACTCTCCGTGCGCGGCGGCGGCGGTGACGGCAAAATCATTCGCCATGACTTTCAGCGACACCTGCGTCACCATTTCGGGAATCACGGGATTGACCTTGCCGGGCATGATCGTACTGCCGGTCTGTAACGGAGTGAGCCGGATTTCGCCGAACCCGCCGTGCGGCCCGGAATTCATGAGCCGCAAATCTCCGGAAATCTTCATCAGGTTCACCGCGAGGGCCTTGAGGAGTCCTGAAACTTCGACAAAAACATCGTAATTTTGCGTGATGTCCATCGGATATTCCGCCGCCGCAAGGCCGATGCCTGTCAGTTCCCGCAAAGTCTCAATCACACCGAAGCGGTATTTTCGTTCGGCGTTGTCGGAAAGTCCCACGGCGGTTCCTCCGAGGTTGACCTGCCGCAGCCGCTCTTCCATTTTGTAGAGCCGCCAACGGTCACGGGCGACCGCCTGGGCATAGGAACCGAACTCCATCCCCAGCGACACTGGCACAGCATCCATCAGTTCCGTTCTGCCGAGCTTTTTGACATCTTCGAGTTCGTTTTCCCGCCGCTGAAACGCTTCCTGAAGTTCGGCACATTCCCCGCTGAGCGTGCGGAGCAGTTCAATGGCCGCAATGCGAAGTGCCGTCGGATAGACATCATTCGTCGATTGACCGCGGTTGACGTCATCAAGCGGATGGAGGAAACCGTAATCACCGGGGCTCCTTCCGCAGATTTGCAGCGCAAGATTGGCAAGCACTTCATTGACATTCATATTTGTTGACGTGCCCGCGCCGCCCTGTAAAGCGTCGACGGGGAACATGCCGTCCGCTTCGCCGGCAAGCACACGGTCACAGGCGGCGACGATCGCCGGATAAACGCCTTCCCTGCCGATGCGGAGCGAATGATACGTGAGTGCCGCGGCTTTCTTCAC
>JAISQK010000121.1 GCA_031274255.1 Planctomycetaceae bacterium
ACGTCAAACACCGTATTTTGCGAGGTCGGGTTTTTCACCATCAGGGGTTTCGTCGCTGTCCGGCTCAAACCATTCTTCCTTAAATACAATTGGCGTCTCGGTTTCCATCGCGAGGTTCGTCGTCAGCGCGATCACCGCGTCACCGAGTGCGATTTTCGGGTGGCAGCGGGGAATCTTTTCCGGATCGGAACCGTCGGGATTCGTACTGATACAGTAAGCCCAATGCTCGATTTCTTCCGCATAACCTCGACTGATGTCGCCGTAAAGTGCCTGTAAGCCAATGGAGGCGGAAAGCGGATCACCGGCGTCATCATTGACCAAATCAAGCGTTTTCCCGTCGTTTTTCATCGCGACCCGTGTTTTTTCGTTGACACCGGCTGTTCGATAGAGGAAAGCTTCCTTCTCCGAGGTGATCACCAAAGTTCCTTGAGTCCCGTAAATCTCCTCGCCATAACCGCCGAACCCGTTTCCATTGATGGAAGAATAGGCAACCGTGATTTTTTTGTGCTTTTTCAAATCATTGTCGGGGTCGTAACCGCGCAACGGATACTCATAAATACAGTGAACATGGTCATCCGCGTCACGATCCAGCGGAAAAATGTTCCGCACCGCCGACGCGGCCACGGAAATCGGATGCTGTTTCACACCGTCATTCATCGCGGCAATAAAAATACTCGCCGCGTCGAGCTGGTGACTTCCGAGTTCGGCCATGAGTCCGCCGCCGGTTCTGTCCCAGATTCGCCACCGAATCAGCTCTTCACCGGCGGAACGTTCGTAATCCGTGTCGGTCAGGTCGTTGTGCACCTTTTGACTTTGATAACCATACTCCTCCACCGTCTTGAATTTGAAACCGTAGGCTTCACCCCCCTCCTGTTGAGCCAGTACCGCATCGGCAAGCTGAGCTTCTTTTTGGGCAACGCGGCCTTTCCACATGGCGATTTCCGCCTCGATGTCTTTCCGTTTGTTACCGGAGGTTCCTTTGAGATTTGCTTCCGCTTTGGCCAGATTTCCTTTCCATGAAGCCAGTTCTCTCTCAAGCCGACCGGCAAGGTTGTCATTCGGTTTGAAGTTTTTCGGCATCGGCATCTGCCAACTGTCGGCACCGGGCTGATTATTACGGTGCCATTGGGCGCGGATGTAGTGAAGATCACCGAGGATACCGGAATCAATCAGCTTTTTGACATGATCGTAAAGAATATTGTAGTGCCGCTGGTGACCGGTGACAAGGTGTTTTTTGAATTTTGCCGACGCACGAGCCATTTCCTTACAATTGGCGACCGAGTGTCCCATCAGTTTTTCCGTCAGAACATGGTAACCCAGCGACATGGCTTTGATTGCCGCCGGAGCGTGAAGGTGAAGCGGCATCGCAATGATCACCGCGTCAATGTTCCCTTGTTCGGCCTCAAGGAGTTCGTTGTAGTCGCCGTAAACCTTGACATGCTGACGGGCGATTTCCTCGGTTTCCCAGCCGTAAATCCGCATGAGTCCGGGACGCAGCTTGGTGATATCTTCACTGTAAACATCACCGTGGAATGCCCGATACTGACTGTAAGGGCGGATATCGGCAATCGCCGTACAAGTACAATACGCCGGATTGAGTGCCCCGATGAGAATGCTTCCTTCGTCGCCGGTTCCGAGTACCGCCACCCGAATCGGCTTTTCCAGCTTGCCGTAGTTAAAATAGTAACCGCCGAGTCCGTTTTTGGAGCTGATTTTCCGAGTCATTCCGTTCTGAAGAAACTCGCGGCGTACCAGATCGCTCCCGATGGCGGCAAAGAAATTTTCCGTACCAATTGCTTTTTGTTCATCTGTCAGAAACATGTCTGTTTTTTTCCTCAAACTAAAGGATTGATTTTGCCAATATTAATATTAATTCGTAATAATCACCAATCAAGCGTCATATTTGGAGAGGTCCGGCTTGGTGCCTTCCGGGGTTTCGTCACTGTCAGGATCGAACCACTCTTCTTTGAACGCGACTTTTCCGCCGAGACTCGGGGCGATGTTCGTCACCAGTGCGATGATGGCGTCCCCCATCGCGATTTTCGGAGTACAGCGGGGCTGAAGTTCCTTGTTTTGATTCTTGGGATTGACCCGAATGCACCAGGCCCAATGTTCCAGTTCCTCTTTATACCCGCGGCTAACTTCCGGTCCGCCCCCCGACGCGGCGACCGCTTTTTGTGCCGGGCCGCTTGCCTGAGTATCGAGTGCGGCAACTTCCGATGTCACTTTCGTGGCACTCCCGCCGCTCTTGAGGATTTGGGATTCCGCCTCTTTCGCCAAAATGAGAGTTCCCTTCGTGCCGTACACGATTTCACCGTAGCCTCCGAAACCGTTGCCATTGATGGTGGAATATTGCACACAAATTTTGCGTTTTCGTCCGACTTTGGATTTCGGATCATAATCATGAGCCGGGAACTCGACAATTGCGGTCACATGGTCGGCGACTTCACGGTCAATGCCGAAAATGTTACGGTTCATGGAAACGAGTACGGAAAGCGGATGAATTTTGTCCGTTTTTCCTGTCTGTTGTTGATATTGTGCGGTCAGGAAAATACTGGCAGCGTCAAGCTGATGACTCCCCAGTTCGACCATCAAACCGCCGCCGGTCCGGTCGAAAAGCCGCCATCGGAGAAGTTCTTCCCCCGCAGGTCTGCTGTACTCTCCGCCGATAACGGTATCCAGGTAACCATAGTCTTTTGCCGACTTGACGTTGGTTCCGTTGTAACTTCCCCCGGAAGTCAGCACCGCATCCTGAATCTGAGCTTCTTTTTGTGCGATTTTCTTCAGAAGCGGCTCAATATCACGCCCTCGCGCGGAATCCAGCGTTTTTTTCAGATTGGCAAGTTCTCCCACAAGTTTTTTGGCCTGATTGTCGTCCGGCTTAATCTCTGACGGCATCGGCATTTGCCAACTGTCGGACCCGACACGGTTTCCGCGGTGCCACTGGGCCCGAATATAATGCACCTCTCCGAGAATCCCCCGTTTGATGGTTTCGACGGCATCATGATAAAGAATATTGTAATGCCGCTGGTGTCCCGTCGCGAGATGCTTGTGACACGTTTCCGCGGTTCGAGCCATTTCCTTACAATTGGCCACCGAGTGTCCCATCAGCTTTTCCGTGAGAACATGCAACCCCCGCCGCATCGCCATGATGGCCGCCGGAGCGTGAAGGTGAAGCGGCAAACCGATAATGACCGCCTCAATCTCCTTTTCCTTTTCGAGCAGATCACGGTAATCCGCATAAACTTTAACATGTTTGCGGGCTTCATATTCCGTTTTCCAGCCGTACTTGGCCATGAGTCCGGCTCGGACTTTTTGCGCCGCAGGACTTTCGTTGTCTCCATGAAACGCACGGTACTGATTATAAGGACGAATATCCGCAATCGCTTTCACCTGAATATAATCGGGATTGATCGCCCCGAGAAGAACGCTTCCTTCGTCGCCGGTTCCGAGAATCGCGACCCGAATGGGGTTCCCCTCCGATTTGCCGTAACTGAAATAGAAAGCCCCAAGCCCTGCCGCCGGAACGGCTGCCGCCAAAACCCCGCCTTTGAGGAATCCGCGGCGATTGAAATCACCACTATTAATAGGAGTCATATATACCCTGTTTATCGTAAATTAATATTTTCTTGACTTATCTTAAATTGCAAAGCAACCATCGCGCGGCATTTGGAACATTTGAAAAAGGGAACCGCCGCCGAGGAATGGAAATTCTACTTTTTGCCTTTTTGGTTCAATTTTCCGGACTTCTCCGCTTTCGGTGCTGTTTCCGCTTTCTGCGTCGTTTCAGCAGACTCCTTGCAACAGCAACTTTCCGCACATCCGTCTTTCGTTTCCAGCCCGTAAGCCTGAGCCAGTTTTTTTCCGCCGAAACAATTCCAGAGGAAAAAATCCAACCCCGCCCAACGTCCTACCGGAAGTGAAACCAATACCAGACAGGCGATCATTTCGACGAAATTTTTGTCCACGATCATGGCGTGACCCACTTGGTCATTGACAGGCGGATAAATGGTCGGCCACGGCGGCTGCGTCAACAGGACGGAAACAAGGAACGCCGCTCCGCCCAGTGCCGCCAACCGGTTGCAAAACCCTGTCATCAGACAAAAACCAATCGCGGTTAATCCCCAAGTGACGGCAAAATTCAGGAAATCGACCCAGGAATGGATTCCCAGGAATGGAAATGTCAAAAAAATCCGATTCCTTCCATAAACGAGTTTCGGCATTTCCCCCAGATTTTGCTGTTCGTGATTCAAAACCCGCCAAAACGCGAGCTGCATATCCTCTCCCATGCCGGAAAGTTCCCCCGACCACTTGTTCACTTCGCCGCGAAGTTTCATCATTTGATCCCAATTCCGCTCACGCTGATGGGCGGCGTCATTGGTTTTTGCGGCTTCCTGAGCTTTGAAACGTTTGTAACCGGCGAAATAACCGGCCACTTCCTCTTTCACCGCCGCCGCGTATTCAAACTGGGACTGACTGTAAAGTTTATACAGTTTGTCCAGTTCCGCCTGCTGCTTTGAGGAGGGGTTGTATTGACTTCTGAAGTCTGTTTTGAATTTTGCCCAGGTGGAATCAAATGCGGGAAAATAATCGACCTTTTTCCCTTTATTGTACGGGTCCTCTTTCTGCTGAATATCGAGACGAACGGCACCGTCAACATCCGGGAGCATTTCGTAGAACATTTCCGCCGCCGGACCTTTGGACATTCCCAAAAACGGAATCGCGGAAAAATTGTTGCCGGGATCAATCTTCCAGCATCCTTCATAGAAGAAATGCCAGCCGACAGTGAGTCTTAATGCGACCAGTGCCACGACGGCGACAAGTCCAATGGTGTACGTTTTTTTTCTCAGGGGACACCTCCTTCAAAGGGACAATAAAAAGAGTACCGCACAGGCCGACTCTTGAAAACATCAATAGGACTTACTCCGGCGGGGGACATCACACACGACCGCAAGCCGTCAAACGGTGGACGGAGCTTCCACATCTCATCCGATTCCGCTTGGATTCCATCGAAGTATTTTGTCATTGTAACCAAAAATCCCTGTTTCGGAAAGTGTTGCCGGAAAATTTCTTGCGTTTTTTGATTAAATTTACATAAAATAATCGTGCGAAGGAAATGTTCTCTTTTCAGAAATTTTACCAACGGGATGTTTTTCGGCACAAATGGGACCCGCCTTCTTGACATTTGCGGCCAATCTGAATATAGTGAGGAAGAGTAAGTTCGTATTTCATGACAAAAAATAGGGGAATATGGTTGATGCCTCCGCGAATTGAAGTCAAAAAACAGGCCGATGTGACGCTCGTCCTTTGTCAGGACGCTTTGTTGAATGATGAGCTTGCCATTCAGGAATGGGGAGACCAGTTGATGTCTATTGTCGAGAACGGCACGTGTCAGAAATTGGTGCTGAATTTTGAGAAAGTCCGGCTGATGTCCAGTTCCGCCCTGCGGATTCTGATTATGCTCCAAAAAAAGACGGATGCCGGAGAAATCCCGTTCATTTTGTGCGGTTTACGCGACGAGATTCTGGAGGTTTTCAAAATTACCAATCTGGACACGCTTTTCAACATCCGAAAAGGACCGGAAGAAGCGATCCGTTCTTTCCCGTATCTTGGCGAAAAAATATAACGGAAGGGGGAATGAAGGTCATGTCAAAATCGCCGGATTGGGGCTGGTGTTGCGATATGACCATTACCGGCCTTGCAGAGGAAAAGAACAGGCTCATCAAAAGAATCCTCAGCGAAATGCAGTCGCGGAACTGGTCGGAACGTGAACAGTATGATGTTCATCTTGCATTGGAGGAGGCTTTTTCCAACGCCATCCGGCATGGCAACGCTTCGGATTCGGCCAAAAAAATCCAGCTCAACTGCTGGATGATGGAGGAGAAAATCGTTTTTGAAATGACGGATGAGGGAATCGGTTTCAATCCCGGCCAGGTTCCTGACCCGCGAAATTCTGAAAATCTTCTGATTCCTTCCGGACGGGGACTTCTCATCATCCGCCACGTCATGACCAATGTCGCTTTTTCTCCCGGCGGTAACACCATTTACATGGAAAAGAAACGATCCGCTCCGCCGGCGCCAACGTAGCACGTTGGATCGCACTTGCCTCACGGCTTCGCGTTCGGCTTCCAATGGACAATCTTTTCCAACTACATTCTTCTCGTTCTGCCGGTTGATACCGGTAAGCAATGCGAACACCGTAGTATTCCAGTCAATCGGCGGTATGGCTCCCGGGACGGGAAATATCCGCTTCAGCGCTGTATGCTTTGGCCTCCCCAAAAAAATTTTAAAAAGACGCGGAATTTCTCTTGACAAGGCGGAATCAATCTGTTAGTATATTAGCATGTGCTAGTGAATTAGCAGTTTTGGGATGAAAATCCCTCTTTAAGACGGATTCTTTGTTGTGAAAAAATTGGGAAAGAAAGGGGATGCGTATGAAAAAAAACCTGCTTGACCTGGGGATTCGGGAGCGTCAGATTGTCGGGGTGATTTACCGGCTCGGCGAAGCGTCCGTGGCGGATGTGCTTGCCGGACTGCCGGAACCGCCGAGTTATTCCGCCGTCCGTTCGATGTTGGGGCTGCTCGTGCAGAAGAACGTGCTCGCCTGCCGGCATGAGGGAAAACGCTATCTTTATCAGGCGGTCATGCCGAAAGAGACCGCCCAGCGTCAGACACTGCAAAACATTCTGACCAATCTTTTTTCCGGCAGTGCTTCCGATGTGGTCGTGGCACTCCTGGATGTGGCGGGCGAACATCTTCGCGAGGAAGATTTTGTCCGGATTCAAACACTTATTGATAACGCACGAAAGGAGAACAGATAATGATGTCAACCATGATCCGTTTTTGGGGACCGTTCACTCTCGAACTGATGTTCGCGGCAACACTGCTGCCCGTGACGGCATTCCTCTTCAATTCCGTCTTTTTCCGGGCAACAGCGTCCATGCGTCACCGTGTCTGGTCGCTCTGCATTGCCGGACTGTTGGTTTTTCCGGTTTGCGGATTGCTTTTTCCGGAATTCGGAGACGGTTTCCTCGCCGTTGGAAACCGTAAAGAAAAGAAAGAGAATCAGGAAGAACCGGTCGCGGCAGTGGAAAAGACCGGTTCCTCCGCCGCCGCGGAACCCCTCATTTTACCTCATGAGAGTGATTTCCTGCGGGAAATCCGGGAAAGTTTTGCGGAAGAGTCCGCCGTTCCGGTTGTACCGGTGACGGAATTTTCGGAAACGCTGATTCCGCCGGACCGGAAGGTTCCGCAACCGGAATCTTCTGCAACAGAAGCCGTAACAACACACGTAACAGCAGCCGCAACAGCAACTTCGAAACACCGCCGCCCTTCTCTGCCGATGATTTTATTGCCGTTGTGGGGAGTCGGAATCGTTGCCGGCTTGGGAGTCCTGTTGCGGTCTTACGGGACCGTCCGGTGGCTGATACGGAATGCCGAAATCCCTGACGACCCGTCGTGGCAGCAGTTGGCGGACGAAATTTCGCGAAAAGCCGGACTCGCCGACGAAGTGCTGGTTGTGATCAGCCGCGAAACGAAAGTGCCGTTTGTGACCGGTTGTCTCCGGCCGCTCATCTGTTTGCCGGAAACGGGCCGCACGTGGCCGGAACCGCAGCGGCGGGCGGTCCTGGTCCATGAAATTTTACATGTACGGCGCGGCGACCTCTTTTGGCAGTGGGCGGCAAGTCTGGCGTGTGTGCTCTACTGGTGCCACCCGTTTGTCTGGGCCGCGGCGAAACGGATGCGGACGGAACGGGAAACGGCGTGTGACGATGCGGTGATTCTGTTCGGCGAGGAACCGGAATCTTACGCCCAAACACTCCTCGGCATCGCGGCGATGATGACAATGGGACGCCCGCAGCGGTTCGGATGTGCCGTAGCGGTCACGCGCCGCAGCAAAATGGAACACCGTATCCGCGCGATTCTTCAGACGGACCGGAACCGCTCCCCGGTCGGCAAACGCACGGCGGCTCTGTTGACCGCGGGGACCGCGGCACTGCTTTTTCTGACCGCGTTACTTTCTCCCTTCCATTCGCCGGAGATTTTAAACGCCGGCACGGTCGCCGGAGAAACGCCGCAACCTCAAGGGACGGAACCTCCTCCCGAAGCGGCGGAACCGATTCCCGCCGGTCCCGCGGAGCCTTCCGAAATGCCTTCCGAGATGACCGGTGCCGATTCGTTGGATCGGGAATTGCGGAAACTCTACGAGGAAAAAATCACGCTGGCGGAAGAAGCGGAACAGGCCGCGAAAGCCTCCATGCAGGCGGGAAGTCCCAAAATCACATCGGCGGACTACGCCTTGATACGGCGAAAAACGGAGCTGGCACGGATTGAATTGGCCCGGTTCGATCGGGAACACGCTTGGGACGCGGCAAGTGCGGCCAAAGCCAAAGAAAATCTCGTCAAAGCGTATGACGCACTCATCGCCGCGACGGAAGACTATGTCCGAAGTTTTACGGCGTTATACGAAGCGGGAAGAACAGGAAGAGCCGAAGTGTCGGAGGCCGGACAACTCCTCAACGAGACGAAAATCCAAAAGATTCTGGCCGTGAAACAAATGAAAGCCGTTTCACCGGTGCCGCCGAGAGAAAGTGTCACCTCCGCGGTGAGTCCTCCTGTGACAAATTCTATTGTCATCACCACGCCAACCGCCGATGGTGCCTCTGTGATGAGTTTTCCTGTGACGAATGGAATGACAGCATCCGGAATGACAGCATCAGCTTCCCCGTCCGCGGATCCCTTTGGGACACCGATTCCCTTTGGGACGATCCCATCAGCTTCCCAGTCGGCGGATCCTTTCGGGACGCCGGTGCCGACCGGGACGGCAACACCAGTTCCCCGGCCGGTAAGACCGCCTGCGGCGTCTGCCGCCGCTCGTGAACGCACTTCTGTTGTCGATGAACGCGGGAGACGTGCGCATTTTCAGGAGGAACAGGTGGAATTGGCCCGGCGGTTGGCCGATATTCACGTTCATTTCGAGAGGTTTGGAGGCAGATACACGCCGTCCTCATTCCACGAGCGGGAACAAAAGCGGAAACGAATCCGTGAGGAGATTGCGTTTCTGAAGCAAGACTCCGGCGACCGGGGTATCACAAAGTATGAAATCGAGGCATATTACCGGCAGCTTTTGGAACTTGCGCTATCGGATTACGGGGACACGGTTTTCCTGCAGCAGCAAACTCCCGCGGCACCGCAGGAAGTGGTCCGGCAGGCCAAAGCCCGAGTCGATGAAGTCCGCCGTGAAATGGAGGAATACCTGCTGCCGTCGGGACAGGGAGAACCGCAGGAAGCGGAAAAAATCAAAAAAATGTCCGAGGATTTGCTCTATCGTTCGCTGTTGCTGGAATTGCAGCTCCTCTGGAAAAGCCCCCTTTTCTCACAGGTTCTGGCAAACGTCGAACGGGATCCTGAAAGAAAAATATTTGAGCAAGAAATGGCCCGATACGATTCTTTGTTTGAAGAATATCTTTCGCTGTTGCGGTCAAGGATCCCTTTGTTAATTCAGCAGGGGGAGGTTCCTGTGCCGGACGCAAACGACATCGAACTTGAAAACCGGCATCAAGCGGCAACGGAGGAACTGGAGGCCGTAAAATTGCTCTGGCATAGAGGCCAAACGGACACCACCGGTCAATTGCTCGACGCGGCCAGGCGGCTCATTGATACGGAAATTCAGATTGCGGCCGCGGCCCGTTTCAAGCAATCCAAATAGCAGGAGTCCAAACCCTGAATTCCTGCAAGCCGTGACCGCAAAGCACGGCTTAGGGAATCGGTCGGATTCAGCCGGATTTCCTTCCGGCTTTTTTCACCGCTTTTTTCACCGCTTTTTTGACGACTTTCTTGACAACCTTTTTGACCGTCTTTTTCGACGCGTTTTTGACGGTCTTCCTGGCGGCTTTCCTGATGACTTTTTTCACGGCTTTTTTGGCCGCTTTTTTTCGGGAGGCCCGTTTGGTTCCCGACGGCTTCGCCGCCCGCGCGGCCAAAAGGTCCAGTGCCCGTTCCAGCGTCAAATCCTCCAACGTCAAATCTTTCGGAAGCGTCGCATTGGTTTCGCCGTCGGTGATGTAATTTCCGAATCGGCCGCTGAGAACACGGACAGGTTTCCCGGTGACAGGCGACTCTTCCAGTTCGCGGAGCGGCGCGGCCGAGGAACCGCGGCCTCCCCGCTGAAACTTCGGCTTGGACAAAAGGTCGAGCGACTGTTCCAATGTCACCGTCAGCGGCGAAATCTCTTTCGGAAGGGAACGGGTTTCCTTGCCGCACTTCACATACGGTCCGAAACGTCCGTTGTGGACGATAATCTCTTCCCCCGCCTCGTTCACCCCGACCGTCCGCGGCAGACTCAGCAGTTGGAGAGCCGTTTCCAAGTCAAGATTCTCCACCGGCATTCCCGGCAGAAGCGACGCGTTTTGCGGTTTTTCCCCGGATTCCTCCTCGGGAAGTCCCCGCTGCACATACGGACCGAACCGGCCGTTTTTGAGAAAAACCGGCTTCCCCGTTTCAGGACAGTATCCCAAAGGCTCGTCTCCCAGTTCCGCTCTGTCGAAAAACTCCAAGGCCCGTTCCACGGTCAATTCATCCGGCGGGAGTCCCTCGGGAAGCGACGCACGGCGGTCGCCCTGCTGAATAAACGGGCCGTAACGTCCGACACGTACAAAAATCGGTTCCTCTTCCTGCGTTCCGTCCGCGTGAGCCGGCTTGCCGATTTCAATCTGACTGACGTCGCGGGCGTTGATTTCATCAATTTTATTTTCCAGGACCGCTTTCAGACCCGGAGATTTCTTTTTTCCGAAATAAAAGTTGTACAGATAATTCACATGTCCCATTTCCCCTCGGCTGATGGCGTCGAGCTGATCCTCCAGTTCCGCCGTGAACGCATAATCAACCAGATTCGGCAGATGCGTTTCCAAAAGCTGGCAGACAGCAAAAGCCGTCCAGGTGGGAACGAGGGAGTTGGCTTTTTTGAAAACGTAATTCCGTCCTAAAATCGTCTCGATAATCGAAGCGTAGGTACTTGGCCGTCCGATTCCTTTTTCCTCAAGCGTTCGGGTCAGTGAGGCTTCCGAATACCGGTTCGGCGGCATGGTCGTGTGGGATTTCGGCTCGGCATTCCGGCATTTCAGCAATTCCCCGACCGAGACTTGCGGCAAAATCGTTTCACGGTCGGCGAGTTCCGCGTTGGGGTCGTCGGAACCTTCCACATAGGCACGCAGGAAGCCGGGAAACTCAATGGAACGGCCTGAAACGGAAAACAAAGCGTCCTCGACCGCAATCGTGATCGTCATGCGTCTCCCTTTGGCGTCCGCCATCTGGCTTGCCACCGTCCGTTTCCAAATCATGTCGTAAAGTCTGAATTCGTCATAAGATAAGGAATTCCGCAACTTTTCCGGCAGGTCGAACTGTCCTCCGGCGGGCCGAATCGCCTCGTGAGCTTCCTGGGCATTTTTGACTTTGGTCTGATAAATCCTCGGCTGAGCCGGAAGATATTCGTTACCATATTGCGACCGGACCAGATTCCTCGCCGCATGGACCGCCTCCGTCGAGAGTGTGGTCGAGTCCGTACGCATGTAAGTGATGTGACCGTTTTCATACAGATGCTGGGCAATGGTCATTGTTGTTCGGGCCGTGAAGCCGAACTTCCGGTTGGCCTCCTGTTGGAGCGTACTCGTCGTGAACGGAGCATAGGGACGCTGCGTGTAGGGTTTGTCCTCAATTTCCGCGACTCTGGCTTCCCCGCGGAGAAGCCGTTCCGCCAAATCACGAGCTTTGGCTTCATCGAGATGGAGCACGTTCGGGTCAAGGAGTTTTCCGGTGTTCGGATCGAAATCCTTACCGGTAGGGATGTTACGTCCGCCGACCGAAATAAGCCCCGCCTGAAACGGCTGGTCGTCTTCCCTTTTGGAAAACGTCCCTAAAATATCCCAAAAGGTCGCGGAGTGAAACCGCATCCGCTCTCTTTCACGTTCGACAATCAAACGAACGGCGACGCTCTGGACACGGCCGGCGGAAAGTTTCCCTCCGACTTTCCGCCACAGAAGCGGCGAAACTTCGTAACCGTAAAGCCTGTCGATAATCCGGCGGGTTTCCTGAGCATGGACGAGGTCCTGATCAATGGCGCGCGGGGAGGCCAGAGCGTTTTGAATCGCCGGTTTGGTGATTTCGTGGAAAACAAGGCGGCTGACCGGGACTTTCGGCTTCAAAACTTCACACAAATGCCAACTGATGGCCTCTCCTTCACGGTCTTCGTCGGTCGCGAGGTAGAGCGAATCCGCGTTTTTCAGAGCGTCTTTGAGTTTTTTGACCTGTTTGGTTTTGTCGCCGGAGACCACATAAATCGGGTCAAAATCCGCATCGACATTGACCCCAAGATAACTCCACCTCTCTTTTTTGTACTGTTCCGGGAGGTCTTTGGCTCCTTTGGGAAGGTCGCGGATGTGTCCGATGCTTGCCTCAACGGTGTAATTCTCTCCCAAATACCGCCCAATCGTCCTCGCTTTCGCGGGAGATTCGACGATGACAAGGTGGCGGCCGGTATTGGTTTTGGATTTCGTTGCCATAATTTTTGATTTTTGAAGTGAAAAACGGTGTTTGTAACGCCGTACAAATTTCATTTTGTTGCGGCGGGAAATATTCTTGCCTATAAGCTATTACAGGGTTATCTTATTTTGTCAATGGAATCACTCAAGATTTTTGTCGTTTTCCCTCTTTTTTGTGCAAATTCTCCAAAAAACTCAGACGGAGAGTTCACTTTAAGAAACATAAGCAGTTTAAAAGGAATAAGTTGTTTCCATGCCGTATTGTATTTTAATCCGGGAAACAAAGAATCCTGTGACTTTTTGGAAAAAAAGAGAAAAACCTGTTTATCAGTTGAAAAAAACCGTTATAATACTTCGAAACGGTCCTTTTGAGTTTTCGCACTTTCAGACGCCGCCGCCAAAAGAACGTTACAGAATTGAAGAATGTTTTTACTGTGAATTAAGGAATTACGTGGAAATGGCCAACCCATTTAAAGCATTTCGTAAATATCAAAAGTCCGCTTTTGTCGCCCTCGGCATTGTGACGATGCTGGCGTTCATTGTCATCCCGATTTTGATGCAGTGGGAAAACGCGGTGCTGCAATCGCGGGATGTGACGCTCGCCACAAGTCAGTACGGGAAAATTCAGTACCGCAGCATCCAGAATCTCCGTGATGAAATTCAGGTGCTGACGCGGTTCTACAGTTCCGCCGGCAGTCAGATCAATTCCGAAACGCAGCAATCGCCCGCCGGTTTGCGAAACCGGTATGAGTCGCTGATACGGCTTTCCGATGAAGCGGTTGTTTATTACTGGCTCAAAATTCAAAAGATGAAGGAGATGGGTTTTGAAGTCAGCAAAAAATTCGTCGGGGACTATCTCAAAGTTCTGACGGACGATAAATTGACGGAAACCGGTTATTCTCAGGTCATCGAATCGCTCGGAATTCCCAGCGACACGGTGATTTTTCTCCTTCAGCGCGACATTCTTGCCCAGTTTTTCGACGAGGAATATCTCAACTCCGTCCGGGGAATCACTCCGATCAAAGAATTTGAGTGGTTCAACCGTTTCCGCCGCATGTCGAAAATTCAGGCGGCGGCCGTCGAGGTGGATTCGCTCCTTGATCAGGTTCCCGATCCGAGCGACAGGGAACTCCGGGAGTTCTTTGAAGCGAACAAGTTCCGCGTGCAGAATCCGAATCTTGAAGAAACCGGTTTTGCGGTTCCGCGAAAAAGTGCCGTGGAATATCTTGTCTTCGGTTATGATAATATTGACACCGGCGGGATCACCGACGAAGAAGTACAGAAATATTACGACGAGAACAAGGAATCGTACAAAAACACACCGGAAACGAATTCCTCCGGTTTGGGGCTTGGTCAGCCGTTGCCGGGAATACCGGGCGTGAATAATCTGCCGTTCGGAAACCGGCCGTTTCCCAATTTGAATCTCAATCGGCCCCCGTCCGCAGTGCCGCAAGGGAATCTCAACCTTCCCGGTATTGAGAAACGGATTGAGGAGGCTTCTGCTGAAAATCCATCGACCTCTGCGGAAGCCGTTCCGGCTGAACCGCCTCCGCTGCCGTCGGAAGCCGTTCCGGCAGAAAC
>JAISQK010000309.1 GCA_031274255.1 Planctomycetaceae bacterium
GGCAAACAAGTCGGGGCATTGGGCGGCATAACGGTATTGAATCCGTTATAGAGAATCCAGCCGTCCAGATAACGGACAGCGCGTTGTACTTCCGCCGCCGTACCACCTACAGCGGTACCGGAAAAAGTATTTCCATTTTTGATTGCCATGCAAACAGACGGCACGATTTCACGGGTTGCGCTTCCGGCGATTCCGGTAACAACAGCAATTCCTCCCTGAATTTGCTTTGTCCCATGCTGGGGAGATGTCGCACATTCGCTGATGGCGATGGTGTTACTTGTTCCATCAACAGCCGCCGCGATGGATTTCCAATCTCGCGGATAAAACAGTCCTCGCGTGGAAACATCCGTGTTCGTGCCGATAGAAGTGTAATCAAGAATGTTCATTACTCCGTCTCCGTAACTGACAACAATATTTCCACGGGCACAGTTATTCCCGGCTTTTTTGGAATTCGGGTCGGAGGGACAAATAACAGTCGCAAGACTTGTGTTGCCCGCAGTCGTGCCGGACCATGGATCACTTCTTGTCCCGATAGCATCAAAACTTGCCTGCTGTTCCATAAACGGAAGGAGGCAATAAGTCGCACTCCAACGTCTCCATATCTGAGTACCAATTGTCGAGTGACACGGATTATGTGCCGCCGGAAACGCCTGATAGGCATCATGATAATTGTGCAAAGCAAGTGTCCTTTGTTTCATGTTGTTGCTGCACTGCATTCTCCACGCTGCCTCGCGGGCGGCCTGAACCGCAGGCAATAAGAGAGCAATCAAAATCCCGATGATTGCAATCACCACAAGAAGCTCGACGAGGGTAAAACCGGATCGGACAACGGATTGGACAGAGAATCGGGCAATGCGAGAAACAGTACAGACTACCCCCCCCCCCATTTTTGACATTTTGAACACGAAGTGAATTTTTGCATGGTTTTTCTCCTCAATTTGGAAAATTTGTTTGATGATTTTCGAAAACGTTTCACGAAAATTTAACACCAGATTGACACAAATCAACCTGATTATTGTATTCTATCCACGACAATTCCCAAAGTCAAGAGGAATTGTCGCTTTTTAGGGAATTTTTTCTAAAAGAGATAATTCAGACTTATCCCGCTGTCATTTTGCGGCATCTTGATATGTGGTTATGGTCTTACAAATCCATGAAAGCGACAAACCGTTTATGACACGGAGTGCCGCTTTGTCTGTTATTTCCGCAACGTGAATTTCATTCAGGAGTTTCGGTAGATGTCTTAGGTGTTCGGGGACGGAAGATTTCCGACACGCTGCCGTTACTGGCCGGAGGAGGCATAGTTCCTTTCTTGTGGAACAACGGAGAATAACCGGCAGGATTGGAGGAGGGGGTCGGATTTTTAGGTTTTTTAACGTAACTCTCATGCACCAAACCGTTTGAAGCGTGATCCAAAACACCGGGAACCAAGTCGGGATGAATAACGTTGCGATTGAAATTGAACCCTTCCACCGACATCAACTGCTGATGTCCCATCCGCCGGAGGAGTTCCGGCAGCTTTAACGTTTCAAGATTGTTCAGTTTGGCTTCTTCGTCCATCGCTTTCCGCCTTTCCTGCAACTCTTTTGAATCATTTTCCGTAATATCTCTGCCGGTCACGTAATAGACCGTATCTTTGGTGATTTGTCCTTCCCTTTTGACTTTTTTGTACGTCTTTCCATCCACGATTTCATTTCCACCGGACTGGTCATCAATCCAGGCGACCACTTCGCCGCCGTTTAGTTCGACGATATTTTTCACCAGATAGACATCGCTGTTACCGTCATTATCTATATCAAGACCGCTGGAAAGAGCAAATTGCAACCTTTGCCCCGGTTTCCAAACAGGTGTGAAGACCAAATCGCCCATCATGATCGGATCGGTGATAACTCCTTGTGTCACTTTAGCTTCCGCCGTATGCGGACCTAATATTCGGGTGATTTCAATGGCTCCTTTACTGCTGTCGCGGGCAACATCATTCGACGATGGAGCGTAAACACTGAAACTGATCCGCGGAGTCAAGCCGTCCTCACGGCCTCGATTGATCCAAACCGTTTTGTTGTCTTCAGAAACATAGGTGATTTTTGTGTCAAAATACGTTATGACTGGTGTTCTCAGCCCGATTAACTGTTCGGTCAAACCTTGATTGACGTCAAGAACCTTTTGGGATTTTTGCTCGGCTTTTGTGCGGTTTTCATTTGCAACGGTAATAACGGCTTCCGCGTCACTGATGGCCTTATTCTTTTCCTCATCAAGCTTTTTGATTTTTGCTTCCTGATCCGCCATGTAAGATTTGAAATCCGTGCGGGCTGTTTCGAGGTCTTTTTTCGCCTGTGAAACTAACTCCTGATTGGCTTCTTCCATTGCTTTTTTCTCGGCGTTGAGAACATCCAACCGGTTCTGCAAATCTTTATTTTCCCGATCCAATGACGCATTTTTAGCAATTTCATTCTCAAGAGACTTGAATGTTTGCCCCAACGCAACACGGTACGAGTCCAGAACAGGCAATCCCTGAGAATTTTTAGGTGTGTGGTTCTGCATGTCTTCAGTGAACGCCTTTTCAATATCGGCGACCACGACATTGTCATCGGCAAAACCGATCCACTTTTTCAGATTACCGGCATCCGTCGTCAAGTCACTGTATTTTTTCTCGAAATCTTTGAGTTTTGATACGGCTTCTTTCGCTATGGCCAATTGTTCGGAATATCCTTTCCACAAAAACCATGTGACAACAAGTAAAATGAGACAGAAAACAGACAGAATGATAATAACCGCTGTTTGATTTTGATTCTGTTGAGCCATAATTCATACGCTCCTGTTTTGGGCTGGCGGCAGTCGATCGCCTGGGGATGGTGTACGTCTTGATAGGAAAACTGATTTCTGTTTCAATTGGACGAGAATCAGTGAAAAGCGGCGATTCCCTGCGAAACAAAGGAAATCACCGAAGCTGTTATGATTGATTGTAAACAGAGGAAAGCGGAATGTCAATAAAATTTTCCGCAACATTGTAATTTTACGAAAAAAACTGACTCTCTTTAATATTGTGCTGCTTCAATAAATCAACCATTATACGGTCAAGAAAGCAAAAAAAGGGCCAAACGCCCTTCTTTTTCGCAAGAAAGCACCGACAACACTCTCTTGGGGGGTAAAAGTCAAACCTTACGGATTGCACAAAATTCAAAAAGTAATCTCAGGTTGCCCTGGCGGTTCTGAAATTGACACGGGGACGATTCCGGCGTTCCGCTCGAAGTCTCGCCCGACGCTCGGTTTCGCTTGGTTTTTCGTAATGTTCGCGCCGCCGCATCTCTTTTTTAATTCCGCTACGTTCCACTAATTTCCTGAAACGCCGCACTGCATCTTGAATGGATTCCCTTTCCCGTAATGTTAGCTTGACCACTCAACCTCACCTATTCTTTCTAAAGTCTGTAATTTTTTAAACAAACCGACACTGCCGCGAAAAACACAATGCGGCAGCGCAGTACTGGTGCATAGTATAACACAAAAACGGTAACATTGTCTAGCCACCCGATAGCCAAAAAGGGGAGATTTTTTCAAAATCGCAAAATCATCACAATAAAATAGATAAACTTTTTTGGTTATACTGATTATATTACAGTAACAGGTTCTCCTGATAATCCTTATTCCGCCAGACCGATGAGAACAATATTGCGGTTGACTTTTGCGGCAGGAGAGCGATAATGGAAGCTGTGGTGAAATTACAGGAGCTTGATGAAAAACATAACGACATTCTTTTGCAACTGGCGGATCTAGAGGAACGAGTCGCAAAAACACTGGAAGAGTGGTCAAAAATCCCGTCTGTTGATGGTGCTGAACATGCCGGTTTGCCGGAAAAGAGGACTCGTTAAATACCGTAGATTTTCCTTCGATGAAAAAATCCATCCTTTTGGCTGTCAAACTTCTTGTGACCGCCGCCATTCTTTTTTATCTTTTCCATAAAGCGATTCAGAATAACGCCTTCGAGGAGCTGAAAAATCATCCGAAAAACTGGTCAATGTTTGCCGCCGCACTTTTGTGCAATATTCTGGCTGTTTTGATGACATTTTTCCGTTGGCAGTATCTTGCCCGTACACTTGGGGTTACGATGAGTGCCAAAGAAACCGTTCGAATCGGACTGATTGGTTTTTTATTCAATCTCGCACCATTTGGAATCGTCGGCGGCGACCTGATCCGTTCACTGTTACTGTTCAAGCAAATTCCGGAGAAAAAGCCCCAAATCCTTGCCAGTGTCTTTGTTGACCGGATCATCGGCATTTTCGTCATGATTTTGGTCGGAGGGCTTGCCGTTTATCTGACCGGATTTCAACGGCTCAACAATCCCATTGCCGTAAATACCATGTTTACTCTCCGGCTGTTTGAACTTGGTGTATTGATTTTCGTGATTCTTGTGGTGTTTTTGTTTATGATTAATGTCAATATGTTTCATTTTCTCAACAAGATTCCGAAAGTCGGACGTTTTTTACACAAAATTATCATCGCTCTCATGATGTATAGAAATCATATGAGAGCGGTTTTCATCGCGGCATTGATGACATTTCCGGTACATATTCTTTTCAGTACGGGAATCTGGTGTATAGCCGTGGGAATTTACACCACCGCCCCATCAATTTTAGAACATCAGATACTGCACCCGGTCGCGAATCTCACGTCAATGATTCCGTTGCCGCTTGGACCATATGAATATGTCATCGACTATCTTTATCCGGTGTTTGCCATTCCTGAAAGTGTGCCGTTCAAAAGCGGCTACGGTTTGGTCATTGCGTTGGTTTACCGGCTTATTACACTGTTGATCGCCTGTCTTGGAACGGTTTATTATTTCGCAGACCGTAGCGAAATTCAAAAGGTCCTCTCCGATCATCCGGCAGAGGGGTAACCATCGCACTCAATTATTTTTCATAATTCCTCATGATTTCAACGAATTGGCCACATCCTGCCGATAAGCCACCGCAGCGGGAAGATAACCGACCACCGAGGCGAGAATCACCAATCCGGGAATCAGAATCATTTCACTCCACTGAAAGTTCCACGGCTGAACAGCGATTCCTGTGTAACCGGAAATCCAGGGACCGACGACACCGATCAAGCCGTGGCCGATCAGAACGCCGAAAAATCCTCCGCCGAGTGACAAAAGAATCGACTCCAGCAGAATGATCAGCATCACCGTGGTGCGCCGCGCTCCGAGAGCACGCATGACGGCAATTTCCTGCCGTCTCTCGTTCATGGTGTTGTAAATACTGACCATCATACCGATTCCGGCGACAATAATCACTAAAATCGCCAGTAAAATCAACAGCATTTGGACATTTCCGACGATATTTCTGAGCAGGTCGGAAATTTCTTTGGATGGCGAAACGGCCTGTACGTCAAGAGTTTGGTCGAGTTCCGCCGGAAGCTGCATCGCCTGAAGGTTCGGACGGGTTCGGTTGAGCAAATCAGCGGACGGCTGGTTGGTTCCTTCAAGCAAATCCTCCTTACTCAACTCGCGGCCTGCCTCTTCTCGACGGGTCATGACGAAAATCGCCGAATATTTGGTCGGAGAATGGTCATGGGCGTGATCATGATCGTGAACTTCATGGACTGCATTATTCGTGATACTGCCTGCAAGACCGGAATTTTCCGCCGCAACGGTTTCATCGTGCATACATTGAAAACCGTTGACATTAACAAAAATCGCGTTGTCATTCGGCGTACCGGTCGGCTCAAGGACACCGACAATTTTAAACGGCGAATGGCGGCCGTCCGCGGCAGTGGAAACATCCCCTGTTTCGTTCGGTGTGAAACTTTCTCCGAGCTGAAGCCCTGACGTTTTGAAAGCCCGTGCCCCGACAACTGCGGCATGTTCATCGGAAAAATCAAAATTCCCTCCCTTACTGAAAGAGTATTTCTTTCCGCCCATGAATTCCAGTTTTGTGAAGAAATCAGGTGTCGTTCCCACCACCGGACAGCCGCGGTATTCATGGCCGATCGACACCGGAATCGCGTGTTCCACCGAAGCACGGTACTTGCCGCGGCGGAACTCCTCCAGATAACTTGCAGGGACAGTACCGACCGGCGACTTTCGGTAGAAAACGGTACTCAGGACGATTTCCAAAGCACTCCCTTTCGGACCGATAATCAGGTCGTACCCCTGGGCACTTCGGTTGAAGGAGTCGCTGATGACGTTGTGAATCACAATGACCATCACGACAAGGGCGACCCCCAATGACATTGAAAACGCCGTCAAACAGGATGACAATGACCGGAACCGGATACTTCGATACGCAATTTTCCAAAGTCTCATGTTTTTCTACGCCTTCCCGTACAATACTTTACTGATGAAGTCTAACTATTATCCTGAGAGTATCTAACGTTAATTTCGGAGAAAGGTTCAGTTTTTCGACTTTTCGGCCGATTGCAATAACTTCAGTACCGGTAATACTCCGGTTTGAAAGGACCGTCAACCGGGACGCCGAGATAATTCGCCTGGGCCTGCGTCAGTCTGGTCAGCTTGACTCCAATCTTTTCCAAATGGAGCCGGGCGACTTCTTCATCGAGTTTTTTCGGCAGAACATGCACACCGACCGGATACTTTTCGTTTTCCGTCCAAAGGGCGATTTGCGCCAACACCTGATTCGTAAAGGAGTTAGACATTACAAACGACGCATGTCCCGTCGCACAGCCGAGATTCACGAGCCGCCCTTCCGCCAGCAGAATGAGCGAGTTTCCTTTTGGGAATGTGTAGCGGTCAACCAACGGCTTGATGTTGACTTTTGTGATTCCCTGAGAGCTTTCGAGTCCGGCAACATCAATTTCACAATCAAAGTGCCCGATGTTGCACACAATCGCGTCATTCGGCATCTGCTCCATATGCTTGACAAGAATAATATCGCGGCAACCGGTCGTGGTGACAAAAATATTCCCCACTTTGCACGCTTCCTCCATTGTCGTGACTTCATATCCTTCCATGGCGGCCTGAAGCGCACAAATCGGGTCAATCTCGGTGACAAGCACCCGTGCGCCGTATGACCGCATTGAATGAGCGCACCCCTTACCGACATCACCGTAACCAGCGATTACGACGACTTTTCCGGCAACCATCACATCGGTGGCTCGTTTGATTCCGTCCGCGAGCGACTCGCGGCAGCCGTAAAGATTGTCAAATTTACTTTTCGTAACAGAATCATTCACGTTGATTGCCGGAACCTTGAGTTCCCCTTTTTCGTGCATCTGGTACAACCGGTGAACACCTGTGGTCGTTTCTTCGGATAATCCTTTAAGGTCTTTAAGAAGGTGCGAGTATTTTTTGCCATGCACCATCAAGGTGAGGTCGCCGCCGTCATCGACAATCATGTTGAGCGGCTTGCCGTCTGGAAAAATCAAGGTCTGTTCAATACACCAGTCGTATTCCGCATCGGTTTCCCCCTTCCAGGCATAAACAGGAACTCCTGCCGCCGCAATAGCCGCCGCGGCATGATCCTGCGTTGAAAACTTGTTGCAACTGCTCCACGTAACATCCGCTCCCAATGCCTGAAGCGTTTCAATCAGCACCGCGGTCTGAATCGTCATGTGGAGGCAACCGGCGATTCTGGCTCCTTTAAGCGGCTGTGTTTTTCCATACTTGACACGAAGAGACATCAGCCCCGGCATTTCATTTTCCGCCAACAGGATTTCTTTGCGTCCCCATTCCGCCAGACTCATGTCGGCAACTTTATAATTCAACTTGTCTGCAATAGCCAATTTTTCACTCCCGATTATTAATTCCCGTTATAAATAGCTTTGTCAAAGTTCAACACCCCGACACTACCAAGCGTTAATGTATCATATCTCACAAAAAGGACAAGAGACCTCAACATTGGAATGGTTTACGTCTCAATTTTCGATTTGTGTAAGATTTGCCGGAAAATATCCTTTTTGTAATATTCAGCGGTAAAGTTCTCCCGCTTCTCACATCGCCGCCGTCTGCTATAATGCGATTTTGAGACTCTATACTTAAAGGAGAACCTTCTATGGAAAATCCCGGCGGCTTGTTTTCTGAACAGGGAATCACCTTCGACGACATCCTTCTGGAGCCGCAGTACAGTGAAGTGGTTCCATCACAAGTGAACGTCAGTACAAGACTTACGGCAAACATTCGTTTGAATATCCCCTTATTGAGTTCGCCGATGGATACCGTAACGGAAAACGCCATGGCGATTGCGTTGGCTCGTGAGGGCGGATTGGGTATCATTCACAAGAATATGACGATCGAAGATCAAGCTAAGGAAGTTGGGCAAGTTAAGAGAAGTGCGAATGGAATAATACGTGAACCGGCTACGCTGCCTCCGGATGCAAAAATTTCGGATGCCCGGAACATTATGGAGCAACAAAATGTTTCCGGTGTGCCGATAATTCAAGCGGATGGAAGGAAACTGGTCGGTATCATAACCCGGCGGGACCTGCGTTTTCAGGAAGACTGGGGACAACCGGTTTCAGAAGTTATGACATCAAAGAATCTTGTGACGGCTATGGGAAACATCACTCTTTCCCAGGCCGAAACAATTTTGATGGAAAAAAAAGTGGAGAAACTGCTCCTCACGGACGATTTATTCAGATTAACGGGACTTATTACGATCAAAGACATTGATATGTTGCGGCGTTATCCGAATGCGTGCCGTGATGCACTGGGGCGTTTGCGTGTCGGTGCGGCGGTTGGTGTCCATGATTACGAACGGATTGAACGTTTGATTGCCGAGGAAGTTGACATTCTCACTGTGGACAGTGCCCATGGGCATTCCTCCAACGTGATTGAGACTGTTCGGGAAATCAAAAAGCGGTGGAACATTGATGTGATTGCCGGAAATGTCGCAACAGAAGATGGAACGATGGCACTCATCCGTGCCGGTGCTGATGCGGTGAAAATCGGGATTGGTCCCGGTTCGATCTGTACAACCCGCGTAGTGAGCGGTGTCGGAGTTCCGCAGATTACCGCCGTTTCACGGGCGAGCAAAGCGGCAGCCGAGTCAGGACGTGATGTTTCGATTATTGCCGATGGGGGAATCCGGTATTCCGGGGACATTACCAAGGCCATTGCCGCTGGTGCCCACGCGGTGATGTTGGGGGGGCTTTTTGCCGGACTGAATGAAGCTCCGGGTGACTTGATTTTTTATCAGGGGCGGACATTCAAAGCGTATCGCGGAATGGGGTCCATGGGGGCAATGGTGAAAGGGTCCGGTGAACGTTACCGGCAAGGGGCCGAAAAACCGGATAAACTTGTCCCGGAAGGTGTCGAAGGGCGTGTCGCTTATCGCGGACAGCTTGGGGCGTATGTGTACCAGCTTGTCGGCGGACTTCGTGCCGGAATGGGATATTGCGGGGCGGCGGACATTGAGGGGCTCCGTTCCAAAGCCCGTTTTATACGTGTTTCCCATGCAGGGGTTCAGGAAGGTCATCCTCACGACATCATGATCACTCAGGAAGCACCGAATTACAGTGTTGAAAATACGAGGGAAAACCGTTGAGCGATTTACCGGAATTTTGCCTTGTATTCCTAATGAATGAAAACTACTTTTCTTGTTATCGTGTTAAATAACATTTGGGGAAGGAGGCCCAATATGACCAGCCGTATTGTCGTCCGGTCGTTTCGTTTTGGAAAATTGTTTCGTTGTTTCACTTTGTTCATCGGAACTGCCGCGTTTTTATGTGTGGCAGTGACAGCTCATGCCCAGCTTTCGTGGAAGACGCCGGAAGTTTCCGGTTTCCGTAAAACGGCATTGCAGTCGGCTGCGTTGAAGCCGGGAGCAGCAACACTGAAACCGGAGGTAACAGTCAGTACGCCGAGCCGCCGCAATCCTGTTCAGCAGGTTCAATATAATACGGAGCAGGTTCCGGGACTTCCGCGGACGCCGTCACCGGATGCCGTATTTGATACCACCCATCCGGAGTTGAGACCTCCTGCTTCACGCACGAATTCCCCGGTGGCGATTCCAATGCCTGTTCCGGCTTCACCGCCTGCGACAGTGACCATTCCGGCTCCTGCGGCTGATACGTTTGATGAAGCGGATGATTACTCCAATTACGGCAATATGGTGATTCCTTCCGGGAAAGCCGGATGTCCTGATCCGAGAGAAATCACCAAGCCGATGAGCGAACTCAGTTATGACATTTCAATGACAGCAACGAATATGCCGACAGAATGTCCGATCAACTATGGCGATTACGTTCCGCGGAACTGGCCGGTGACATGTTTCCAGTTCAAAGCTTCAGCCCTTTGCACCAAAGCGACCTATTTCGAGGATGTTGATTTGGAACGTTACGGTCATTCCTGGGGGCCGTTCCTTCAGCCGGTCATTTCCGGAGGCAAGTTTTTCCTGACGATTCCGTTTTTGCCGTATAAAATGGGACTCGTGCCGCCGAATGAATGTGTTTACACTTTGGGGCATTACCGTCCCGGAAGTTGCGCTCCCTATATTATTGATCCGCTTCCGTTGTCGATTCGGGCCGGGCTGTTTGAAGCGGGAGCCATTGTCGGCGGTATCTACCTGATTCCGTAAGCAAACAACATCAAGCATGACGGTCGCGAGCCGCGACGGGTACAGTTATTTACTGGAGTATTACGGGCTTACGCTCACTTCGTTCGGTTCGCTTCCGATGGATCATCTTTCCAACCGCTTGTGATGTGCGGTGAAGCGGTACGCTTCCCAGCGACCAACGGGAGCGGGTTCGTGGTTCTCGGAGCGGCAGCTCCATCAGGGGTGCAGCGGTTTACCGCTGCACGCCGGAGGCAAAATCCCTTTTGACACGTGACCATTCCCCCAAAACGCTCTCCTGCCGCTTTTTGGTGATCACCATCAGCCTTTTGGTGGTCACCATTGACTCGTTGGTGATCATCATTGACCTTTTGGTGCTCACCATTGACCCGTTGGTGATCACCATTTTGCTCTGTTTGGGCGGAAAAAGACCGCGATTCTGTCACAACCGGCCGCGAGCCGCGGCGGGCGATAGCCTCCCAACACCTTCGGTGTGGTCGGCGTCGGTTGGAAAAATCTTTCCAACCGCAAAAGGGATGCTTTTTCGGAAAAATCAGCACAAATTCTTCCCTCCGAAGCCGGAAATCGTCACTCGGAAACCCAAAATCACTACTCCGAACATCAAGATTTCCTCCCTGATGTTCAGGAAAAATGCCTCCGGGCAGCGTGCGGACGCTGCACCCCGGATGGAGCTACCGCTCCGAAGCAATGACCCGCTTCCGTTGGTCGCTGGAATCAACGAGCGGAAAAACAGTTCCATCGGAAGCCGACCGCGTAGCCGGGAGGCAAGTGCGGTGCAGCGTGCTACGCTACCGGTTCGCCCTCAAATGTAAAATCTTTCCATTGGGAGGACGAAGGGAAACGTCGGAGGACGAGGGGAAATGTTACAGAGAATGGGGGAATTGATGAGAATCTGAGGGGAAGCATGGAAGGAATCAAGGGGATCATTAATAAAAGAAGGGGATGTCTCCGACGGCCAACGCGAGGGCGTTGGATCCCTGCCGCGAGCCGCGGCGGGCGGATGGAGCTACCGCTCCGAAGCAATGACTCGCTCCCGTTGGTCGCTGGAATCGGTGAGCAGAACAGCGTAAAGCGGATAAAGTAGGAGGCCGAATGGAACGCAGTAACCATGAGGCAACTGCGATGCAACAGCATGTTGCCGGAACAAAAGAAAAGTGGTTGGAAACGTTATCCCAACCGAAGCCGACCGCACGAAAGTGCCGAGAGGACTCGAAATGATTCCGGCAAGTCTAAGGCAATGACGGGGAACATTTTGTCAAATCAAGCGGGTCAAATCAAGCGGTAGGCCGGCCTTCAAAAAATCTGGTACTGTTCGAGTTTGTTACGGTCAATCCCTGCACTTAGCCCCGGTGCATATGAAAAATGTGCCAGACCGTCATTGATTTCAACCGGTGCAAAAAGGAGCGACTTCTCAAAATGGTGCGGGTAACACTCAATCCCCAGCGACATCGCCGGCAGCGACGCCGAAAGTTGCAGCATGGACGCCAGAAGGAGTCCGGCCGAGTCTTTACAGCAAAACGACATACGGATTCCAGCCGCTTCCGCAACCGCTGCACTTTTTTTGACCGCCAGAATACTTCCAAATTCCTGCGGGTCGAGCACAAGCCGCCGGATATTTCCGCGTTTCGTAATCTCCAAAACGTTTCCGGCGGAACAAATTCCGCGCCGTAACGCGATAGGAATTTCCGTCTG